>JAKABB010000205.1 GCA_021802045.1 bacterium | reverse complement strand
GCCCTCGTGGCCGCCCTGCCCTGGGGACCCCTGCCGCCCGCCGACCCGGTCGACCTGGGGCGGGCGGAGCGGGTACTCGATGCCGCGCATCTCGGGGACCACGCGGTGAAGCAGCGGCTGCTCGACCGGGTGGTGGCCGCCGAGCGGCTGGCCGCGGGCACCGGCCGGCGCCGCCGGGTGCGCCCGCTGCTCCTCGTCGGGCCCCCCGGGACCGGGAAGACCTCCCTGGCAGACGCCATGGCGCAGGCCCTGCGCCGACCGTTCGAGCCGATCAGCGTCCCGACGGCGGTCACGGACGACGTCTACCTGCAGGGCTGCGATCGCGCCTACCGCCACGCCCAGCCCGGCGTCATCATCCGGGCCGTCCGCCGGGCCGGCACCCGCCGCCTGGTGCTGCTCCTGGACGAGCTGGACAAGGGCGGTGACCGCGGGAGCCCCCCGGCGGGCGGCGGGGGGATCGCCTGCCTGCTGGAGCTGCTGGACGGCCGGGCGCAGTGGGTCGACCGGTACCTGGGCGTGCCCTTCCCCGTGGCGGAGGTGATGATCATCGCCACGGGGAACGCCCTGGGGCCGATCCCGGCGCCGTTGCTGGACCGGTGCGAGGTGGTCGAGCTGCTGGGGCTGGATCCGGCCGCCCGGGTCGCGGCGGCCCGGACGAAGCTGTGGCCGCGTCTGCTCCGGGCGTATGGGGTGGGGCCCGACCGGGTCCCGCTCGATGACGACGCGCTCCGCTGCCTGGTGGAGACGTACGCCGCGCCCGGGGAAGCGGGGCTCCGCGGCATCGAGACGCGGCTGGAGGCGTGCCTGGCGCGGGCACTGCGCCGGGGTGTCACCCGCCCGCGGCCGGTACCGGTGACGCGGGGCCTGATCGCCGAGTGCCTCGGCGCACCCACCCCGGTCCCCTCCGCCCCGACGGCGCGGCGTGTGGGGTTCCACTCCGCCGGATGATCCGAGCCACAGCGGAGGCCGGGGTCCTCCCCGGCCGGTGACCGCGGGCGCCTGACGGCGGCCGGCGGATACCCTGGGCGGCCGGCCCCCCGCCACCCGGGCGATCGACAGCGCCTCCCCCGGGCGACGTCCCCCGTCTGGGCCGCTGCCTCGTCCCCGACCCCGGGGGCTCGACGGGTGTCCATTCTTCCGCCCGCCGGGCCGGCGACACTGGCGCGGTGGACCAGACAGATGCCGCGGGCGGCACCAGGGAGGTGGTGACATGCTCGATGTGTCGATCGACCGGACGGATCCGATGGTCGCGCGACTGACCCCGCTGGTGGCGACAGGCCGCGATCTCCTGGGCGCGTCCCTCTGGCGACAGGACGTGCGGCTGGCGGGAGACACGGCGGCCGCGGAGCAACTGGCGGCGGCGGCCGCCGCCCAGGCCCTCGAGCTGGACGCGCTCGCGGCGGCGCGGGACCTGTCGTGCGGCCTGGCCGCGGTGGCGACCAGGATCGCGGCCTGGGCCCACGACCTGGCGCATGGGTGCCTGGCCGGGATGGATGCGGCGCTGATGGACCGGTTGTTCCAACACGAGGTCGCCGTGGACCAGCAGCTAGATCGGCTGGCCGGTCGGGCCTGGGCGCGGGGCTTTTGAGCGAGCCATGCCCTACGTGCGCGACAGCTTCTGGAAGGGACGCGCGTTCGCCCGGGTGGCGGAGATGGAGGCCGGCGCGGCGCGGTGGTGCGCGCAGGTGGCCGACCGGCGGCCCCACCGTCGGCTGCCGGGGACGGTGGGCGCGGTCTTCGCCCAGCGGGAGCGGGCGGCGCTGCAGCCGCTGCCGACGGAGCCCTTCGAGGTGGCCCACTGGGCCCGGGCGACGGTGCATCCGGACTGCCAGGTGCAGGTCCAGGGCCACCGCTACTCGGTGCCCTGGCGGCTGGTGGGCCAGCGGCTCGACGTCCGGGTGGGCGAGCGGCTGGTGCAGGTCTTCGCGGAGGGCCAGGTGGTGAAGACCCACCTGCGCCGGCGGGGGCAGCGGCGCTTCATCGACCCGGCCGACTTCCCTCCCGAGAAGATTGCCTTCCTGCAGCGGACCCCGGCCTGGTGCCGGCGGCGGGCCGCCGAGGCGGGCGCGGCGGTGGCGGCGTTGGTGGATGAGCTGTTGGTGGACCCGATGCCGCTGAGCCGGCTGCGCCAGGCCCAGGCCGTGCTCCGGCTGGCCGACAAACACGGAGTCGAGCGGCTGGACGCGGCCTGCCGACGCTCGCTGGAGACCGACGCCAGCTACCGGACGGTGAAGGGGCTGCTGGAGAACCCCGGGGCGGTCGACGAGCCCGCGCCCCCGCTGAGCCCGGCCGGGGCCTGGTTGCACGGCGCTGGGGCCCTGCTGGAGGGGGGGCGATGAAGCCGGCGGACCTGCAGACCCACCTCAAGGCGCTGAAGCTGGGCGGGATGCTGCACACCCTGGAGCTGCGCCGGGCCCAGGCCGAAGACCAGCGGCTCGGGCATCTGGAGTTCCTGGCCCTGCTGCTGGACGACGAGATCGACCGGCGGCAGTCCAAGATGCTGGCCGAGCAGCC
>JAKABB010000204.1 GCA_021802045.1 bacterium | reverse complement strand
CGTGTCGGTGGGGGCGGCGGGGCGCCGGTACGGGGTGGTGGTCGACGAGGAGGGCCGGGTCGACGAGGCGGGGACGGCCCGCCTTCGTGCCGCCGGCGCCTCCGGGGCGGGGCCAGCCGGGGCGGGGCCAGCCGGGGCGGGAGCAGGCGGTGCCTGAGGCCGGAGCGGTGGCCGCCGCCCATGCGGCCCGCCGCCAGGTGATGGCGGGGGTGGCAGCGGAGGCGGGGGCGGAGGTGCTGGTGTGCTGGTCGAGCGGGGTCCAGTCGTTCATGTACATGGACGCCCCCTGCTACGCCAGCGGGTACCGGTCGCGGGCTCGGGCTGCCCTGGTGGTGGGCGGGGGGGAGCCGGTGCTGCTGGTGTCGCCCCGGCTGGAGGCCCCGCGGGCGGCGGCCCGGGCGGCGGGCTGCACGGTCGTGGGAGCCGACGGCGGGGGGCTGGTGGCCGAGCTGGCGCGCCTGGTGGGCGGTCGCACGAGGGGCCCGGTGGCGGTGTGCGGGACCAACCTGCTGACCGGTGGCGACGCCGACGCCCTGGAGGGGGCGCTCGGGCGGCCGCTGGTCGAGGTGACGGCCGAGGTGGACGCCGCCTGTGCCCGGAGCGACGCCGTGGAGCGGGAGGCGGCCAGCCGGGCGACGGCCATCGCCGAGGAGGGGTACGCCCGGGCGCTGGCCGAGCTGCGGCCGGGGCTGCGCGAGCACGAGCTGGTGGGGATGCTGGACCAGCTGATGCGGGAGCTGGGGGCGGAGGACAACTTCCTGCTGATGTCGGCCTCCCAGCACGCCACGAGCGTGAACACCCCGGGGGACCGGATCCTCGAGGAGGGCGACCTGGTGCTGGCCGAGATCTCGCCGGGGGTGGACGGGGTGTTCACCCAGATCTGCCGGACGGCCGTGCTCGGGGAGCCGAGCCGGGCGCTGGTCGAGGGGTACGAGCTGCTGCGGGGGGCCTTCCAGGCCGGTCTTGCCGCCTGCCAGCCGGGGGTGCCGCTCGGGGAGGTGGTGGCGGCGGTCAACGAGCCGATCGTGGCGGCAGGGTTCGGTGAGTACTGCAAGCCGCCGTACATGCGGACGCGGGGCCACGGGATGGGGCTCGGGTCGCCGAAGCCCCAGGACCTCCGGCTCGGGGGGACCGAGCTGATCGAGGAGGGGATGGCGTTCGTGCTGCACCCCAACCAGTACCTGCCGACGGTCGGCTACCTGATGTGCGGGGACCCGGTGCTGGTCGAGGCGGGCGGGGCCCGCCGGCTGACGTCGGCCGCCGCCTCCCTCGACGTGGTGGGGTGCTAGCGGTGGAGACGATGCGACCGGTGCTGCGCCGGGGGCGGTCGGTGCTGGAGCGGGAGCTGCTCACCCGGGACGAGATCGACCAGCGGCTGGCCGCCTTCCGGGCCCTGCTCGAGGCGAGCGGGGTGGAGGCGGCCGTCGTGGTGGGGACGGTCGAGGCGTTCGCCCCGCTGACCTACCTGACGGCGTACGCCCCGATGCACCAGTGGGCCACCGCCCTCGTCCACCGGACCGAGCCGACCGTCCTGCTGGCCGGGCTGGGGGGTGCCCGCAACCTGCCGTACGTGTCGACCCTCACCTGGGTGTCCGACCTGCGCTACTACCCGAGCGTCGGCGAGGGGGCCGCCGCCGTGCTCGCCGAGTGGGGGGTGACCGGCGGCGTCGGGATCGCCGGGGCGCCGGAGCTGCCGGTGGGGCCGTGGCGCGCCCTGCGCCGCGACCTGGAAGGTCTGCGGACGGTCGACCTCGACGGCGCCTTCGCCCGGCTGCGCCGGTCCAAGCGCCCCCGGGAGCTCGCCGCCTTGCGCCTCGCCGCCGCCCTCAGGGACCGGGCGCTCGCCGCCGGCAGGAAGGCAGCCGGGCAGGCCGGCGCCACGCCGTCGACGGTCGGCTTCGCCGTCGAGCGGGCGGCCCGCCTCGGAGGGGCCCGGGACGTCCGGGTGCTCGTCCACCACCCGGTGACCGCCACCTGGGAGACCCCCGGCGCGACCGGCCACGGGCCGTCGGGCGCACCGGCCCCCGGGCCGTCGGGGAGGGCGTGCACGGTGTTCCTCGGCGTCGAGCGGTGCGGGTACTGGGCCGAGGCGATGGTCCAGCTCCACCCGGACCCGGACCCGGACCCGGCCCCGGCCCCGGACCAGGCCCCGGCCCCGGACAAGGCCCCGGCCCAGCCGGCCGACCTGGCGGACCCGGCAGGGGCGGCAGCCGAGGCGGTGGTGGCGGCGATGGTCGGGGCGGCCCGACCGGGGGTGCCCCTGTCGGCGGTCGCCCAGGCGGGGCTCGCCGCCCTCGAGGCCGCCCCCGGGCTGGACGAGGCGGCGCGTCAGGTGGCCGGTGCCGTCGGGCTCGGGGCGGCGGTCGGGCTCGGCAGGGAGCGGCCGGTGGCCGTCCCCGACCGGGCAGCCTGGGGCGCCTCCGCGGGTGTCGGCCGGTCGGGCGACCCCGGCGAGCCGTTGGTGGCCGGGGAGGTGCTGGCGCTGCGCTGCGGGATCCCGGGCGGGGCTGCCGGC
>JAKABB010000203.1 GCA_021802045.1 bacterium | reverse complement strand
CGGCCGGGGGGCGAAGACCACCCCCGCCGCGGCGATGGCGCTCCGGCCGGCCACCGTCAGCAGGCCGGGGTCGCCGGGGCCCACCCCCACCCCGGTCAGGGTGCCCGGCGGTCGCCGGCTCACGGGGCGCCCGCCGCGGCCCGGCCCGTCACCAGCAGGACGGGGTCCCCGCCGACCAGCCGGGTCCCGCCGGCGAAGGCCCGCCCATGAGCCACCGTCAGCTGGGTGAGGGTGGCCGGGACGGCCCGCGCCCGAGCCCAGCCCAGCGCGGCGGTGGCCGGCTCCAGGCTGGCGAAGGCGGCGCACCACCGCCCGCCCGGGACCAGAGCCTCCACGGTGGCGTCGAGGATCTCCAGCAGGTGGCCGCCGTGGCCGCCGATGAAGACGGCGTCGGGGGCGGGCAGCCCCGCCAGCGCTGCGGGCGCGGCCCCCGCCACCACGTGGAGCCGGGCCAGGCCCCGCCCGTTGCGGCCCAGCAGGGCCAGCTGCGCGGGCTCTCGCTCCACCGCGAAGACGTCGGCCCCGGGGCTGAGGGCCGCCATCTCGCAGGCGACGGAGCCGCAGCCGGCCCCGACGTCCCAGGCGTGGCGGACCGCGGGGAAGCCCAGCTCCGCCAGGGCCACCGCCCGCACCTGCGGCTTGGTGATGCAACCGTCGCGGTGGGCATAGGCCGCCACCTCCCGGCCGAAGGTCTGGGCCGGGGGCGCCGGGTCACCAGGGCCGGCGTCGCCGCCCAAGAGCAGGAGCAGGCAGAGAGGATCGAAGCTCCGGCCCGGCAGCGCGCCCAGCCGGGTCGGCCACAGCCGCTCGGCCGGACCGCCGAGCCGCTCCGCCACCACCGCCGGGCAGTCCGGCGCCCCCGCCGCCAGCAGGGCCGCGGCGATGACCGCCGGGGTGTGGGTGGCATCGGTGAGGATCGCGGCGTCGACCCCGCCGGCGCGCAGGGCGGCGACGACGGGGCCCAGGGGGCGCCCGTGGGCGCTCAGCACCCGCGCCTGCTGCCAGGGCCGGCCCAGGCGGGCGAATGCCAGGGCCACGCTGGAGGGGGCCGGGTGCACCGCCAGGGGCTGGTCCGGCAGCCGACGGCGCAGGGCCCCCAGGACCCCGAAGTACCCGGGGTCGCCCGACGCCAGCACCACCGCCGGGGCCGGCCCGGCCCAGCTCCGCAGGCGGTCGGCGAGGGCGTCGAGGTCACGGTCGACGACGTGCCGGTGCTCCCCGTGGGGAGGGACCAGGCTCAACTGGCGAGCCCCCCCGCACAGCAGGCCGGCCCCGGCCACCAGGGCGGCCGTGGCCCCGCCCCAGCCGGCGGGGCCGTCCTCGCCAATCCCCACCACGTGGATGGGTGCGGCGGGGCTCACCGCGGCGCCCGTCCCAGGAGCCGGCCGTCGAAGTCGAAGCAGAGCGCGGTGACCGCGACCCCCGGGCCCACCACCCGGGCCGCCTGGGCCCGGACCCGGTCCGCGAGGTGGTCGAACCACAGGGGGAGCCCCGCGGCCTGCACCAGCTCCTGGGCGTGGCGGGCGGTGTTGGCCCGGGCGATCGCCGCCACCAGCTCGGCCGGGGCGCCGCTCTCCGCCGCCAGCTCGGCCAGGAAGCGGGGGTCGACCTGGTTGCCGGCGACGTGGGTCATGAGGTGCCCAGCCGCAATCTTGCTGAGCTTCCCCACCATGCCCGCCAGGGTCACGCGGGCGATGTGGTGGTGCGCGCAGCGGCGCAGGGCGTGCCCGGTGAACTCCCCCATCTCCACGAACGCCAGCGCCGGCTCCGACGGCAGGTGGGCCCGGGCGAAGCGCTCGCTGCGCCCGCCGGTGCTGAGGATCACGTGACGGACGCCGCCGGCCGCGGCCACGTCGACGGCCTGCAGCACCGATGCCCGCCAGGAGGCCGTGCTGTAGGGGCGCACGATCCCGGTGGTGCCCAGGATCGAGAGGCCTCCAACGATGCCCAGGCGGCCGTTGAGGGTGCGGGTGGCCAGGGCCGCCCCGCCAGGGATGCTGATGGTGACGTCGGCGCCCCGTCCCGGCTCCGGCCGCTCGGCCTCGATGGCGGCGGTGATCATCTGCCGCGGCACCGGGTTGATGGCCGGGCCGCCCACCTCCAGGCCCAGCCCCGGCAGGGTCACGGTGCCCACCCCCTCGCCCGCGTGGAGATGGACGGCGCCGTCGGCGCGCCAGCGCACCTGGCTGCGCACCTCGGCCCCGTGGGTCACGTCGGGGTCGTCGCCGGCGTCCTTGACCACGCCGCAGACCGCGACCGCCCCGTCGCGCTCGCCGAATGCCACCGGGAACTCGGCCACGCTCCCCGCCGGCAGAGGGACCGCCACCGTCCGCGGCCGAACCCCCGAGGCCAGCCAGCGGGCGGCCGCCCGGGTGGCCGCCGCGGCGCAGGCCCCGGTGGTGTACCCGGTGCGCAGCCCCCGGCGGTCCCGGGGCGCGGGCAGCACCCCCTCCTCGTCGGGACCGCGCGGGGTCGGCGGACGGGGGGCCGCCGGGGCCGTCACGGCGCCCCGTACGCAGGCG
>JAKABB010000202.1 GCA_021802045.1 bacterium | reverse complement strand
CGGCCGCCCTGGCCCCCGCGGCCAGGAGCAGCGCCGCCAGGGGGAGCAGGATGGCGGCCGCGACGGCCCGGCGGCGGGGGGCGCCGGCGGCGCTCACACCGGTGGGGTCGGGGACCCCGCCAGCTGGGCGGCCAGCAGCTGCAGGTCGAAGCCCTCGCGGCGCACCCGGTGGTCGTAGTAGAGCAGCGTGAGCCCGACCGCCAGGATGGGGGCCAGCAGCACCGTGATCACGGCTGAGCCGACCGCGCTGACCAGCGGGCCCGCGCCCGTCGCGCCCCCGGCGGCGGTGGCCACCAGGCCCAGCACCAGGCCCAGGAGGAAGCCCAGGACCGAGGTCAGGATCCCCAGCACCACCACGAAGCCCAGGGTGCGCCAGGCCAGCCCGCGGGTGAGCTGCCAGCTGCGGCGCACCGCCTGCAGGGGGCCGATGCCCTCCAGCACGATCGCCTGGGTGGCGAGCAGCAGCCGGACGTAGGCCACCACCACCGCCACCACCGCCACCACCAGCAGCAGCGCCAGGAGCAGGCCGCCCACCTTGCCGCCCACCACCAGCAGGAGGGCCCCGACCAGGGCCAGCACGATCGTGGCGCCGACGAAGAACACCAGCAGGAGCAGGCCGAAGCCCACCAGCGGCGCCCAGCGGCCCAGCGCCGCCCGGTAGACGGCGCCGACGGTCGTGGGGCGGCCCAGCAGCCGCTCGGCCACGGCCCGGGTGATCGCCGCGGTCTCCAGGGGGATGACGAACAGCAGCACCACCAGCTCCAGGACCAGGAGGATGGCGACGGCACCCACGATCTGGGCGATCATCTGGTGGGCGGCGGTGGGGGTCAGCGTCCCCTGCCGGCTCTGGAGCTGGATCTGCGCCCCCAGCCGGGTGATCGTCGCCGTCGGCAGCAACAGGTGGCTGAGGAGCTGGTAGGGCACCTGGACCACCGCCACCACCGACACCAGCAGCACGAAGTCGCGCCGGAAGAGGCTGAAGACGGCGTCGAGGAGCTGGCCGAAGCCCATCGGGCGCAGGACCGCCCCGGTCCCGAGCCCACCCGTGGGCCCGCCCTCTCCGGTGAACGGCGACTGCACGGCCGCAGTGTAGCCGAGGCCCGGCGAATTCGGGCCGAACCGCCGCCACGCCCGGGGCGCCCGCCGCGTACCATCCGCCCATGGCAAGCCCCCGGACCGGCCCGGACCGGCCACCGACGTCGGTCCTCCTGCGCGCCGACCGGCCCCTCGCCCACCGCCGGCCCAGCACCACCCTGCGAGCCCTGGCGGTCGCCGCCGCGGTCCTCGCCCCCCTGGCCCAGACGCTCTGGGAGCGGCGCCGGGCCCGGGGACGCCGGGCCGGACCGGCCGAGGGCCTCGGGGGCCCCGGCCGCTGGACCCTGGAGCAGACGGAGGCCTGGGTCGAGCGGCGCCGCTTCGGCCGGGTCTGGATGCGGGTGCGCACCACCCGCCTCTCCGGGGACGCGCCGCCGCCGGGCCCGCCGAGGTCCCTGGTCCGGGACCTGGGTGGAGCGGGCCGGGCGATGTGGCTCGTGCTGCGGGCGCTGGCCCCGGCCTGGCGGCGCACCGGCCGGGCGCGCGGCCTGGGCGGCGGGGGCGGGCCCCAGGTGCTGGACTCGGGCGTGATCCGCCGCCTGCCCCCGGGCGGGACCGGCTCCTGAGCAGGCCCGGGCCGGTCACGGGGCGGTGACGACCGCGGCCCGGGCCTTGCACGCCCGCGACTTCACTGCTACAGTCGCCAACTGAGACCGTCCAAGTCCTTCGTCACTCCCATGTCTCCCACCACCCAGCCCCGACTCCGCTCCCGGCGTGCGTTGGCCGTGCTGGCAGCGGTGGCCGCCGTGCTGGCGGCGACGGGGGTATCGGTCCCGGCGGCGGCCAACCACTTCACGCGGCAGCTGCACACCCTCTCGCGCCAGCGCCGCGCCGTGGAGCAGCGCCTGCGGGTCCTCGAGGCGCAGCGGGCGACGGCCACCCGGGACGCCATCGCCACCCAGGTGCGCATCGCCTCCACCCGCCAGCGGCTGACCCTGGAGCAGATCCGCCTGGACCAGGCCAACACGGCCCTGGCCCGCAGCACCGCCACCGCCCTGCAGACCCAGGTCCGCCTCGATCGGGACCGGACCCAGCTGGCGGCGGTGGTCACCGCCCTCTACCAGCACGGGAGCAACGCCTCCATCCTGGCGTCGCTGGTCAACAGCCGGTCGATCACCGGCTTCGTCGACGCCACCGTCCAGCTCCAGGCGGTGAACCAGCAGTTCTCCCGCCTGACCACGATCGTCAGCACCGAGGAGACCGCCCTCCAGGCGCAGCTGGTGCAGGAGCGGCAAGACCAGCAGCAGGTGACGGGCCTGGTCAACTCCCTGCAGGCGACGGCGGCGGCGCTCCAGCAGCAGGAGGCCCTGTTCCAGAGCCAGATCGCCACCCTGAGGGGCAAGTCGGCGGCGGCGGCCCGCACCGCCCAGGTCCTGGCCTCCAGGATCTCCAGGGTCCAGGCCCAGCAGGCGGCGGCGGCGGCCGCGGC
>JAKABB010000068.1 GCA_021802045.1 bacterium | reverse complement strand
CGGGCCTCACCTGCCTGCTGGCGGCCGCCGTCCTGGGGCTGGCCGGCTTCGGGCGGGCGGCCGGGGGCGGTGGCTCCGCCGACGCGGTGGCGGTGGTGGTCGTGGTGGTGGGGGCGGCGGTGGTGGCCACCGGCGTGGCCCTGACCGCCCTGGCCGCTCGCCGCACCGCCATCGACCGGCGGGCGGCGGAGCTGGCGGCCGGGCCGGCCCCCGGCCCCACGCCGCCGGCGGCCGGGGGCGGCTGACGCCGTGATCACCCTGGCCGCGCTGGCCAATGTCGCCTGGGGGGTGTGGTTCCTCCCCCTGGTGGCGGTGCTGCTGAGCTTCCTGGCGGAATCGCGCCGCGCGGCGGTGGCCATCGTGCTGGCCGGGACGGTGGCCGCCCTGGTGGCGGCGGCCGTGGTCGCCGATGTGGCCCTGGTGCACCCGCTGCACGTCTTCCAGACCGGCATCACCTACTGGAGCTACCCCGTCATCCAGAGCCCGTTCAACGCCCACGGCCAGGCCTTCCTGGCCTCCACCTCCCTGGCGGTGGTGGGGGTGCGGGTCGACCCCCTCGGCGCCATCCTGGCCCTGACCGTCACCGCCGCCGCCGCGCTGGCCCTGGCCCGGCTGTGGCTGGCCAGCGGCGGGGCCGGCGATGCCTCCGCCCTGGCCCGCCTGGTGGGCCTGGCCACCACCACCCTGCTGGGGATCGTGCTGGCGCCCAACCTCCTGCAGATGCTCCTCGGCTGGGGCGTGCTGGGCCTCTGCGGGTACCTGGTCACGGCCCGCGGCGGCCCCGGCCGGGCGGGGACCGCCGCGGGGCGCGCCTTCCTCCGCTGGCAGGTGGGGACGGTGGCGCTCTGGCTGGCGGCGATCTTCCTCTACGCCAAGTTCTCGGGGGCCATCCAGGCCCACGCCGTCAGCGCCAAGCACCCCCACGCGCCGGTGCCCGACGGGCTCAACTTCACCGCCCTGGCCCAGCGCTGGCAGGTCGTCCTGCACCACGGCGTCCCCGGGGCCGACGGCCGCACCCTGGTGGTGGCCGCCGTCCTCCTGCTGGTGGCGGTCGCGGCCGCCGCCGGCCTGGTCCCCGGCCAGGGGCAGGCGGCCGATGCCAGCGAGGCCCCGCAGGGGATGGCCAGCTTCACGGTGAGCCTGTGGTTCGGGGTGGCAGGCGTCGTCCTGGTGGCGCGGACCTACCTGCTGTTCGAGCTCGCCATCCACCTGCTGCCGGCGCTGGCCCTGCTGGCCGGGGTGAGCGCGCTGGTCGGCGCGCTCCAGGCCCTGGGCGGCGCCTCGCTGCCGCGGGTCGTGGCCTGGCTCGCGGCCAGCCAGGTGGCGACGGCTCTGGCGGGGCTCGGCCTGGGGGCGTTCACCGGCGGCATCGCCCTGCTGTTGACCACCGTCCTGGCCGCCACCGCCGCCCTGCTGGGTGCCGCCGACCTCGGTCAGCGGCAGGGGAGCCTGCGGCTGGCGCGGCTGGCCGGGTGCTGGTCGGACGCCGCCGGTCGGCGCCAGGGGGCCATGGCCGGCCTGGGCCTCGGGCTGGTGGGGCTGGCGGGCGTGGCCGGCGTGGGCGGCTTCTTCCCCCGGGTCGCGGTGCTGGCCGCCGCCTTCAACGGCCAGCTGCCGGCCGGGCCCCACGTCGGGGTCCTGACCCGGGCGCTGACGGCGGGCCTGCTCCTCCTGGCGGCGGCGGTCGGGGCCGCCGCCGCGACGCGGGTGGTGCGGATCCTGGTCGTCGGCGACCCCGGCCCGGTCAGCCGCTCCGGGCGGGCCGCCCGGCTGGTGGTGGTGCCGGCCGGCGTCGCCGACGTGGCCGTCGTCGCCGGGGTGGCCACCCTCCTGGCCGGGCTGGCGGCCCTGCCGGGCGTGGGTGCCAGCCTCGGGCGCGTGGTCGTCGACGCCCGGGGCGTCCCCGGGTTGCCCCTCGACCTTCGGGCCCTCCTGCTGGTGCTGGTGGCCCCGCTGGTCGGGGTCGCCCTGGCCGCCCGGGTCCGGCCCGACCGGCTCCTGGAGCTGGGCCGGGGGGCACGGGCGGAGCGGCTGCGGGCGCTGGGAGGCCTCACCGACCTCTGGGATGCGGCGGAGGCCCGGCTGCTGGGGCCTGCGGCCCGGCTGGTGCTGGCGACCGACCGCCGGCTCCTGGGGCCGGCCCTCGGGTGGGTCGCCCAGGGCACCGAGGCGCTGGCCCGTCTCGGTGACGACGCGGCGCGGCGGCGCTCAACAGCGGCGGTCCGGACCGGGGCCCTGGTGGTCGGCGCGGCCCTCTTGGTGTGGTGGCTGGGGGTGGCCCACGCCCCGGTGGCGGGGCGCTGATGGTCCCCACCCTGCTGGCGGCGGCCAGCGCGCCCCCGCCCGACGTCACCCTCTCGATGATCATCTTCGCGCCCCTCGTGGGGGCTGCGGTCATCTGGGCCCTGCCCGCCCGCACCGACCTGGAGCGCTTCCGGGTCCGGGTGACGGCGCTGGCCTTCACCCTCATCCCGGCGCTGATCGCGACCTACGAGTTCCTGTCCAACGTCGCGGTGCCGACCCAGGGCGCGCTGCCCCAGCCCCTGGTCAACGCCACCTGGGTGGGCGGCTTCCTGGTCACCCTCGGCTACCACATCGGCACTGACGGGGTGAACTCGCTGCCCCTGACGGCGACCGCCGTCGCCTTCCCGGTCGTGGTCCTCGCCTCCTGGCGCCAGCGCGTCCGCTCCCGTTTCTACTTCTCCCTGCTGCTCCTGATCGAGGTCGGGGTGGTGGGGGACTTCGCCGCCCGTGACTTCGGACTCTTCCTGGTGTTCTACCTCTGGCCGGCGGTGCCGGCCAGCCTCCTCCTTGGCGTCTTCGGAGGGGAGGGGGCGCACCGGGCCGCCCGCCGCCTGCTGGCGGTCTGGCTCCTCGGCGGGGCCTGCCTCTTCGTCGGCGGGCTCCTCCTGGCCGTGCGCACCGGGCGGCACACCTTCAGCCTCACCGCCCTGACCACCCCCCTGACCCTCCCGCACGGGGTGGGGGAGGCGGTATTCCTGCTGCTGCTGGCCGCGGCCCTGGCCCGGATGGCGCTGGTGCCCCTTCACACCTGGTTCGTCGATGCCCTGGGGACCGCCAGCCCGCCGGTGGCGATGGCCATCCTCCTCAGCTCGGTCCCCGTCGGCGGCTACACCCTGATCCGGGTGGCCGAGAACGCGGCCCCGCTGGCGGCGATCCATCTCGCCACCCCGGTGCTGGCCCTGGCCCTGCTGTCGGTCCTGTGGGGCGCGCTCGGCGCCTACGGGGAGCCGGACCTGCGGCGTCTGGCCGCCTACGCCGCGGTCAGCCTCAGCGGGGACGTCGCCCTGGGGGCGGTGGGGTTCTCCGAGACCTCCCTGGCCGGCAGCCTCTACCTGTGCGTGGCGATCGCGCTCGGTGGGGGACTGCTGCTGCTGGTGGCGGGAGCCCTGGTGGACCGTCAGCGCGTCCTGCGCCTGTCCTCGCTCCAGGGCTGCGCGTCCCGGGCCCCGCGGCTCTTTGCGCTCTGGGTGGTGGGGATCGCGACCGCGGCCGGCCTCCCGATGCTGGCGGGCTTCCCCGGCCTCTACCAGGTGTTCCTCGGCACCTTCCCCGGGGATCCCCTGGGGGTGGCCGCGGCCCTCCTGGGCCTGCTCGTGCTGGCGGCGGCGCTCTGGCGCGCCGCCGGCCGCACCTTCCTGGGGGCGCCCGCCGAGGGGCTGGAGCGGGTGCGCGACGCCCAGGGCTCCGAGTGGTACGCCGCGGTGGCCCTGGTGGCCACCCTGGTCGTCTTCGGGGTCGCGGCCGGGCGCTTCCTCGGCTACAGCGTCAACGGCACCGACCTCATCTCCGGCCGGGTGGCGGCGGTGGCTCCCCAGCCCGCGACCCACCATCCGAGCCACGGCAGGACCCACGGGTGAGCGCCGCCTTCCTGCAGGACTTCGGTCCTGAGACCGTGCTCCTGGTGGGGGCGGCGGCCGCCCTCATCATCGACCGCCGGGGCTCGCGCGTCCCCGGGCGGGGGCCGCAGGGGCGGGCGCGAACGGGCCGGCGCTGGCCGCCCTCCGGCACCGTGGTCGCTCTGGCGGCGGTGCTGCTGGCCTTCGGGCTCAGCATCGGCTTCTGGCACAGTTCGTTCGGCCCCCGCTTTCCCGACGTCGAGCGGGGGGCGTTCATCATCGACCGCTACGCCCTCTTCTTCCACGCCCTGCTCCTGCTGACCGCGGGGGCGGTGCTGCTGGTCACCAACGACGCCGCCGACGAGCTGGCCCCGCATCGGGGGGTGCATGCGGCCCTGGTCCTGGTGGCCACCTGCGGCGCCATGGTCGCCGTCGCCACCACCGACCTGCTCACCATGGTCACCGGCCTGGCCGCCACCGTGCTGCCGCTGTGCCTGGCCCTGGGACTGCGCAAGCTCAACGCGGCGGCGGCCACGGCCGCGGTCCGCGCCTTCGTCGGCAGTGCGGTCGGGCTGCTGCTGGTCCTGGGCGGGGTGGTGCTCCTGCTGGGGCTGAGCGGGTCCACCCGGCTGGGCGCCCTCGCCGTCCGGGTGCACCACCTCAACCCGGGAGTGGCCCTGGCCGCGGTGGCGCTGGTGCTGGGGCTGGGGCTCTGTCTGGTGGCGGGGCCGGCCCTGCTGTGGGGCGAGGACGCGGCGGCGGACGCACCGCTGGCCGCCCTGCTGCCGATGGCGGTGCTGGCCCCGCTGACGGCGCTGGCGGTCCTGATGCGGGTGGTGGTCAGCGGCCTCGGCGCCGTGGCCGCGGCCTGGAGCGGCCTCGCCGCCGCCGTGGCGGCGCTGCTCCTGCTGGGCTCGGCCCTGCTGGCCCTGCGGCAAGCACGGCTGCGGCGTCTGGTGCTGCTCCTCTTGGCCGGCCAGTTCGGGCTGGCCCTGGCCGCCCTGCCGGCCCTCCATCGTGACGGGCCGGCGGCCGCGCTCTACCTCCTGCTGACGACCGCGCCCCTGGCGGTGGCGAGCCTGGGCCTCCTCCCCAGTGTGGAACGCGCTGGAGGCGACCGGATCGAGGACCTGCGCGGGCTCTGGGGCCGGGCGCCCCTGCTCTGCGCGGGGCTGGCGGTGGCCCTGGTGGCCCTGGCCGGGGGGCCGCCGCTGGCGCCCTTCTTCGCCCGGCTCTTCGTGCTCACCAGCGCCATGGGCGCCGGTGCGGGGTGGCTCACGTGGCTGGCGGCACTCGCCGCCGCGATCAGCGGCCTGGCGGTCCTGCGGTGGCTGCTGGTCCTGTTCGACCCCACGATCGAGGGGGAGGACCTGCCCCTGCCCGGCTGGCCGGTGGCGGTGGGCCTGGTGCTCTGCGCCGCCGCCGTCATCCTGGGCGGGGTCCTCAGCGGGCCCCTGATGGGCCTGGCCGCCCGGGGGGCCCTGCCGCTGCTGGGCGGATGACCTCGGGGCCGGGGCCCCGTGCGCCCACGGCATGGCGCCGAGCCCGGCGGGTCGCCTCCCGGCCGGTGCCCCCGATCCGGTTCCCGGCCAGCCGGGACCACCCTCCGGCGCCAGCCGCCGCGGGTCCGGCGGGCCCCGGCGGCCCGCTCACCCGCGGGCTCAGGCGGTGCCGTAGCGGCCCAGTACCTCGTGCACTCGCCGGGTCATGGCCATCGCCTTGTCCATGGGCCGCTGCCACATGTTGCGGCCGAAGATGAAGCCTGTGGCCCCGCCCTCCATGCAGTCCGCGATCCGGGCCAGGAGCTCCTCGTCAGGGAGCTTGCTCCCCCCGGCGAAGATGACGAAGGCCCGGCCGGCGGAGCGGATGACGCGGGCCAGCATCGCCCGCCGGTCCTCCACCAGCTCGTTGTAGGGGGCGGGTGAGGCCGCATCGGCCTCCGAGTGCCCCTTGGGGATGTTGAGCTTGATGACGTCGGCCCCCATCTCCGCCGCGACCCGGGCCGCGTAGTCGATGGCGTACAGGCTGAGCTGGCCGCCCTTGGCCTCGATGTCGGTGCCGCGGGGGTAGGCCCAGCAGATCAGGGGCATGCCGTAACGGTCGCAGTCGCGGCGCACCTCGTTCATCTGCCGCATGTCACGGTCCTGCGCGGGCGAGCCCACGTAGAGGGTGTAGCCGACCGCCACCGCCCCCAGCCGCACCGCGTCCTCCACGCTGGCGGTGAGCGCGGAGAAGGCCTGGTCGCTGCTGGGGACGTTGGTGCGGCCGTTGATCTTCAGGACCAGGGGCAGCCGCCCCGCGTAGGGGCGCATGTACCGGACCGCCGTGCCGATCTGGAGGGCGATGCCCGAGTAGTCACCCTGGACCGCGAGCCGGCACTGGAAGTCCGGGTCGAGGGCGGGCGGGTTGACGAAGAAGTCGACGGGCCCGTGCTCCAGCCCCTGGTCCAGGGGCAGCAGGAGCAGCGTCCCGTTGCCGGGGCCGTGCTCGAAGAGGAGGGTGTGCAACCGCGCCTTCTTGCCGTGGGGCAGGTCCAAGTCCTCCAGTCGGAGGAGCGGCCGGGTGGTGGTCGGGGCGACGGTGGTGCTGCTCATGGCGGCGACTGTAGCATCGTCGGGGCGCCCTTATGGAGGCCGCGGATGGCGGCCTCCATAATCAGGGCGTGGAGCCCTCGGTCGGCGGCGGGCCGGCGATCGTCATCGACGGCCTGCGCAAGGTCTACGGCACGCGGGTGGCGCTCCAGGGGCTCACCCTCACGGTGGGCGCCGGCGAGCTCTTCGGGTTCATCGGGCCCAACGGCGCGGGCAAGACCACGACCATCAAGATGGCCGTGGGGCTGCTCCGGCCCTCGGCGGGCCAGGTGCGCATCGGCGGCCACGACGCCCACCGCGACGGCCTGGCCGCGCGCCGGGTCACGGGGTACGTTCCCGACAGCGCCGCGCTCTACGACAAGCTCACCGGCTGGGAGACGCTGGAGCTGGCCGCCGACCTCCACGGGGTGCCGGCGCGCCGGCGGCGGGGCCGCATGGAGGCGCTGCTGCGCTCCTTCGAGCTGGAGGAGGTGGCGGGCGAGCTGGTGCAGTCCTATTCACGGGGGATGCGGCAGAAGCTGGCCCTGTGCGCCGCCCTCGTCCATGACCCGCTGGTCCTCTTCCTGGACGAGCCCACCGTCGGGCTCGACCCGCGCAGCGCCCGTCAGCTGAAGGACGCGCTCCGCGGCCTCTGCCGCGAGGGACGGACCGTGTTTCTCAGCACCCACGTGCTGGAGGTCGCGGCCGCGCTGTGCGACCGGGTCGGGGTGCTGGACGGCGGCCGGCTGGTCGCCTGCGGGACCGTGCCCGAGGTCCAGGCCCTGGCCACCGACGGCCGGGGGGCGCCCGTCGACCTGGAGGCGGCGTTCCTGGCCCTCACCGGGGAGGCGGGCGGCGACCTCGCGGCCCTGCTGGCGGCGCTGGCGCGGTGACCCCGCCCGCGGTCACCGCCGCCATGCCGCCGGCGGACCGACCCCGGGCCCCGGGCCCGGGGCCGGCGCGGGTCGTCCTGGCCCTCACCCGGGCCCAGGGCCGCATGCTCTGGAACACGGCCTGGCACCAGGGGCCGGTCCGCCGACGCTGGACCGTGGTCGGGGCCGTGGTCGCCCTGGTGGCCCTGGTGGCGGCCGAGCCTCTCAGCGCCCGCGCCGAGGCCCAGGCCCTGCCGCGCTCGGCGGTCCTGCTCCAGCCCCTGGTGGCCGGGGGGGTGGCCATGCTGGTGACCTTCACCTTCGTGACCAGCCTGGGGTTCGTCCTCGCGGCCGCCTACTTCGCCAAGGACATCGAGTGGGTGCTGAGCCGCCCGGTCAGCCCGCGGGCCTTCCTGGCCCAGCGGGTGCTGGGCCAGCTGGGGCTGGGGGCGGCGATCGGGGTGGCCCTGCTGGCCCCGCCGGCGGTGGCGGCGGCGGGGCGGTTCGGGGCGCCCGGGAGCCTGCCCGTGGTGGTGCTGGCCCTCCTGGGCGCGGCGCTCACCCCGATGGCGTTGGCCCTGGTGTCGACCGTGGCCCTGGTCCGGGTCCTGCCCCCGGCCCGGGTCCGCGACGGCCTGGGCGTCATCGTCACCCTAGGGGGCTTCGCCGTCGCCGGCGTCAGTGTCGCCCTGCACGCCGGGGGCCTGGCCGGCTCCCCCGCCGGTGGGCTCGGCCTGGGCCGGCTGGGCCGGGGGCCGGTCAGCAGCGCCCTGCTCCCCACGGGCTGGGCGGCGCGGGCCATCACCGCGGCCTGGACCGGTCACGCCCTGGCCGCCGCGGCCTGGACCGCCCTCCTGCTGGCGACGGGGCTGGCGGCGCTGGGGCTGGCCCTGCTCGCCAGCGGCCCGCTCTACCTTGGCGGCTGGGCCGCGGCGCAGTCGGCCGGGCGTGGCCGCGCCACGCGCCAGAGGGCGCGCCGGGTGCGGGCCCGCGCGGCCTGGCGTGCCATCCTGGTCAAGGACGCGCGGGTCATCCGGCGCGATCTGGTGCAGATGACCCAGTTGCTGCTGCCGGTGGCCCTGTTCGGCATCTACATCGTGGTCCCGGGCGGGGGCAGCCGGTTCGCCCTGGTCGCCGGGCTGCCGTCGTGGTTCGGCTCGCTCACCACCGCCGTCTTCGCGGCCCTCTTCGTGGCCAGCGGCATCGGGCTGCGCGGCGTCGGGGCGGAGGGACGGCAGTTCTGGATGCTGCGGGTCGCCCCGACGGGGGTGGGCGCGGTCCTGGCCGCCAAGGCCGGGCTGGCGGTCCTCCTCGCCACCCTGGTGGGGATGGCGCTCCTCTGGGCGGGTGAGCTGCGCCAGGGCACGACGCCGGGCGCCCTCCTGTACTCGACGGCCGTCCTGGCCCCGGTGGTCGCCGGACTGGCCGCGGCGGCCACCGGGATCGGGGCCGTCTGGCCCCGGTTCGGCTGGGCCGACCCCCGCCGCGCGGTCAGCCTCTGGCTGGGGATCGGCTTCCTCGTCATGGGCGCCGTCTACCTCGGGGTGATCCTGGGGGTGGTGGCCCTGACCTTCGTCGCGGGCGCCCTGTCGGCCCTGACCGCCTCGGTGGTGGCCTGGCTGATCTGCTGCGTGTGGGCCGGCTGCATCGGTGGCGGCTGCCTGTGGCTGGGCGCCAGGCGGTTGGGGGCCGCCCAGCTGTGACGGACGGCCTGCGCCCGGCGGCGCTGACCGCCCTGCGGCGCGCTGGGGGACGGGCGCCGGCCGCCGTCGGGTCCGCCCCCGGCCGCGTCGTCATCGTCGGAGAGGGCGCCGACGACACCGGCGGGCTGGCCCTGCCCTTCACCGTCGACCGGACGGTGATGGTGGCGATCGGGGCGGCCCGGCGGGGCTGGACCGTGGCCGGACCCGAAGCGGGTGCCGTGGTGGCCGTCGCGCGGCTGGCGCCGGTGGGCGGCCCCGCGACCCGCTGGGCCGCCCACGTGCTGGCGGTGCTCCAGGGCCTGCGGGACCGCGGCCTGGCCGTGCCGCCCTGCCACGTCGGGGTCGCCACCGACCTGCCCCCGGGCGTGGGCCTCGGCACCGCAGCCGCGCTCGAGGTGGCGACCCTGCTGGCTGCGCTTCGGTGGCTCGGGGCGCAGTTGCCGGCGCTGGAGGCGGCGCGGCTCTGCCAGGGGGCCGCCCGCCGCTGCACCGGCTCCGGCGCCGGGCTGGTGGACCGGGTCGCGGTGGTCGCCGGTGACACCGGGGAGGCGCTGCGGCTGGACGGCCGCCTGCTCGCCGCCCGCCCGGTCCTGCCGCTGCTGGTGGCGGCGACGCCCGTGCCCCTCGACCTGCCCGGGTGCAGCTGGTACCTCCTTGACCGGGGCGGGCCGGCCGGTGGGAGAGGTGACGGCTCCCGGCCCCGGCGCCGTGAGTGGGCGGCGGTGCGGCGCCGCCTCGCCGGCGCCGGTGTCGACCTCCGGGCGCTGCGGCCCGGAGACGTGGCCCGGGTGACACCGGGCTGGCCGGACCCGCTGCCTGCGCGCCTGGCCCACGCGGTGGGCGAGAATCGGCGGGTGGAGCTGGTCGCGCGGGCCGCCGGACACAACCGCCCCGATCGGGTCGGCCGCTGGCTGCTGGACGCCCACCGCAGCCGGCGCGACCACCTGGCCGTGGCCGACCCCGTGGGCGACCGCCTGGTGCAGGCCGTGACCCGCGTGCCCGGCGTGGCGGGTGCCCGGGCGGTGGGCCGGGGAGCGGGGGGCGCGGTCCTGGTCCTGGCGGTGGGCTCCCCGGCGGGCGGTCGGCTCCCGTCGCTGCGCCGGGCGGCCGCGGTGGTGGTGGGCCGTCCCGTGCGGGGGTGGCCCCTCCAGCCGGGCTCTGGGGCCGCGGCCGGGGCGCCGGAGGTGCTGGTGCCCGACCCGGCCGCGGTGGACCTCTTCGGCGCCGGGATCAGCCTCTTCAACCGGGGTGAGTACTTCGAGGCGCACGAGTGCCTGGAGGCCTGCTGGCGGGTGGAGCCGGCGGCGCCGGCCGCGGTCGCCCAGGGCATCCTCCAGGTGGGGGTGGGTCTCCACCATGCCCGCCGGGGCAACCAGCCGGGGGCGCTGCGCCTGGTGGAGCGCGGCCTGGCGCGCCTGCGTCCGGCCGGAGCGGTGGCGCGGGGCCTCGACCTGGCGGGGTTCGTCGCGGCGGTCGAGCGCAGCCGGGAGCGCATCGCCGCCGGCCGGCCGGGTCAGTGCCCTCCCGGCCCCCTGCCCCGACTCAACCGTGCCGGGCGGCGTCCGGCCCGGGTGCCCGGGTGAGCCGGGGCTGGCGGCTGGCGGTGGCGGTCCTGGGCGGCTACGTCCTCGGCTCCGTCCCCACCGGCCTGTGGGCGGGACGGCTGGCCGCGGGGGTCGACGTGCGGCGCTACGGCAGCCGGGCCACCGGGGCGGCCAATGTGCTGCGCACCGCCGGCTGCCCCGCCGGGCTGGTGACGCTGGTGGGCGACGGCGCCAAGGGCCACCTGGCGGTCCGTCTGGCCCAGGCGGTCGGGGCCGGTCCCTGGGGCGCGGCCGTGGCCGCGGCCGCGGCCACGGTGGGCCACAGCTGGCCGGTGTGGGCCGACTTCTGCGGCGGCAAGAGCGTGATGACCACGGTCGGGGCCCTCAGCGCGATCGACCGCACCGCCGCCACCGTGGCCACCGCCAGCGCGGTCGCCATGGTGGCCGTGACCCGCCGGACCTCGGTGGGCTCGCTGACCGGGGCCGGGGCCGCGGCCGCGTGCGCCCTGTGGCCGCGGTCCAGGATGTCCCCGGCGGCACGGGCCTACACCCTCTTCGGGGCGGGGTTCCTGGTCCTGCGGCACCGGGAGAACCTGGGGCGGCTGGTGCGGGGCACGGAGCCGCGACTGGGGGAGCGGGCGCCGGGCGTGCCGGCGGCGCCGGCCGGGGGCGGCCGGTGACGGCGCGCCCGGGAGCTCCCCCCCGGTGAGCCTGCGCCTGCGGGTGTTCCTGGAGCCGCAGCAGGGCGCGACCTACCCGCAGCTGCTGGCCATGGCCCAGCTGGCGGAGGAGCTCGGCTTCGACGGCTTCTTCCGTTCCGACCACTACCTGAGGATGGGGGCCGCCGACGGCAGGCCGGGGCCCAGCGACGCCTGGGTCACCCTGGCGGGCCTGGCCCGCGAGACGCACCGGCTGCGGCTGGGCACGCTCCTGACCGCCGCCACCTTCCGGCTCCCGGGGCCGCTCGCGGTCGCGGTCGCGGGCGTGGACCAGATGAGCGGGGGCCGCATCGAGCTGGGGCTTGGCGCGGGCTGGTACGCCGAGGAGCACCAGGCGTTCGGGATCCCCTTCCCGTCGACCGCGGAGCGCTTCGATCGGCTGGAGGAGCAGCTGGCCATCCTCACCGGGCTGTGGGGCAGCGCCGAGGGCCAGCCGTTCACCTTCGCCGGGCGTTACCACCGCCTGGGGCCCGTGGTCGTCCAGGCGCGCCCGCATCAGCGGCCGCACCCCCCGGTCATCGTGGGCGGGACCGGGCGGCAGCGGACCCCGGCCCTGGCCGCCCGCTATGCCAACGAGTTCAATGTGCCGTTCCGATCACCGGACGAGAGCCGTGCCGCCTACGCGCGCGCCGCGGCCGCCTGCGAGGCGATCGGGCGCGACCCCGGCCAGCTCCGCCGCTCCGCCGCGGTGCATGTCTGCTGTGGGGCCGACGAGGCCGAGTTCCGTCGGCGCGCGGCGGCCGTCCACCGGGAGGTGGCGGAGGTGCGCGCCAGCGGGGCCGGGGGGAGCCCCGGTGAGGTGGCCGAGCGGCTGGCGGCGCACGTGAGAGCCGGTGCCCAGACGCTCTACCTCCAGCTCCTGGACCCGGGCGACCTGGACCACCTGCGGCTGATCGCGGACGCGGTCGTGCCCCGCCTGGCGGGCGTCGGCCCGTAGGCCGGTCGCCCACCGGCCGGTGGGGGCGGCCGGCGGACCGGGCGGTACAATGGGGACGGTCGCGCTAGACGGGGAGTTAGCGGTGCCCTGCACCCGCAATCCGCTATAGCGGGGTCGAACTCCCCCCCGAGGGGCGACGTCGTCGGGCAGCTCCGGTGGCTCGGGCGGTGACGGCCGGGTCCAGCGCAACCGGGATCCACCAACCCCGTCAGGTCCGGAAGGAAGCAGCGGTACGCGGACCTCCCGGGGTGCCGCTGGGGACCCCGGCCCGAGTTCGGGTGCCGGCATCGCGCCGGGGGCGGCGTCACGACGGGGGGTGCGCGACTATCCGGTGACGGCGCCATGGCCCCAGGGCCAAGGGAGGTGCGGCAGACGCTCTACCTGAAGTACCGGCCGCAGCGGTTCGCCGACCTCGCGGCGCAGGAGTTCATCGGTCGGGCACTGCGCGCCGCCGTCCGGGACCAGCGGACGGTCCACGCCTACCTCTTCACCGGGATCCGGGGCACCGGCAAGACCTCTGCCGCCCGGATCCTGGCCCGGGCGCTCAACTGCGAGCGCCCGGAGGAGGGCGAGCCCTGCAACGCCTGTCCCGCCTGCCGCGAGATCCTCGACGAGGCCAGCATGGACGTGGTGGAGATCGACGCCGCCACCAACCGCGGGGTCGACGAGATCCGAGACCTGCGAGACGCGGTGCAGTTCGTGCCGGCGCGCCTGCGCAACAAGGTCTACATCATCGACGAGGCCCACATGCTGACGGCGGCGGCCTCCAACGCCCTCCTCAAGACCCTGGAGGAGCCGCCGGACCGGACCTACTTCATCCTGGCCACCACCGAGCCCCAGTCCCTGCTGGAGACGGTCCTCTCTAGGTGCCAGCGCTACGACTTCCGCCGCGCCCCGGTGCCGGTGATCGTCGAGGTCCTGGGCCGGATCTGCCTGGCGGAGGCCATCACCGCCGAGGCCGGTGTCCTGGAGCTGGTGGCGGGCGCCGCCGGGGGCTCCCTGCGCGACGCGGAGTCACTCCTGGACCGCCTGCTGGGCCTGGGGGAGCGCCCGCTCACCGAGGCCCTGGCCCGCCAGGCTCTGGGGGTCACCGACCCGGCCCAGGCGCTGGAGCTGGCTCGGGCCTGTATCGAGCGCCGGCCCGCCCAGGTCGTGCGCCTCCTGGGTGAACTCCACGCGGCCGGGGCCGGCCCCCGGACCCTGCTGCGCGCGCTGGGGGACGTCGCCCGCCAGGCCCACGCGGCCGCCCTCGGAGGAGTGGCCGGTGACGCTGCGCCGCCGGCCGCCCTGGGGACCCTGGCGCCACCGGTGGCCTGGGTGGCCCTCCTGGAGACCTGTGCCTACGGGGACGCCGAACTGCGCCGGGCGGACGACCCCCAGCTGGCGCTGGAGGTGGCCCTGCTGCGGCTGGCCACCGAGCCGCTCCCCGTCACCGAGCTGGGGCGCCTGGCCGCCCCGGCCGCGGCGCCGCAGGGATCGGCGCTGGCCGCGGAGCTCGCGGCCCTGGCCCAGCGCGTCGCGCGCTTGGAGGCTGGTCGGTCGGCCCCGG
>JAKABB010000201.1 GCA_021802045.1 bacterium | reverse complement strand
TCGCAGCGCTGTGCCCTCGGGAGCCGGGGATGCGTCGGGACATCTGCCGCCCGACCCGGCGGCGCTCGGTGAGCGTCGCCCGCAGGGGGGCGGGGTTGGGCACGTCGATGATGTTGCCGTCGGTGTCCAGGACTCCTGACACGGGGGCATAGGCCCGGCAGAAATTGAAGTGAGGTGGGCTTGCATTTGTACTCGGGAGGGGCTATAATTAGTAGTGCTTATTGGATGGCCTGGGAGCCCCCACCATGCCCACGACCCTGCCCCGCCCGACCTTCCCGCAGACCGCCTTGCTGCCCGCTGGGGCGCGCCCGATCAGCGCCGCCGCGGGCATCCAGGAGGATGAGCAGGGCGGGGTCTGTTTCCTCTACGGCTGGGCCAACGGGCGCTGGGCTCCGGGCGAGGATGCCGCCCGCCGCCTGGCCGCCCTGCAGCTGATCGCGCTGAAGGCGGCCACCCAGCGGGAGGTGGCGGCCGGCTTCGGCACCACGCCCGCCACCGTGCGGCGCTGGGGCCAGGATTACCACGAGGAGGGCTTGGCCGGGCTGCTGCGGGAGCGCCCCGGGCCCAAGGGCCCGTCCAAGCTGACGCCCGAGCGTGCGCAGGAGATCCGGGACCTGAGAGGACAGGGGCTCAGCCAGTACCAGATCGCCGAGCGGGTCCAGCTCAGCCGGTTCACGGTGCGGCGAGTCCTGAGCCAGTTCCCCGCCGCCCCGGCGCCCGCGCCGGCGGCAAAGCGGCTCCCAGCGCTGCCCCCACCTGAGCCGAGGTGGGCAGAGCGGGGAGCCGCCCGCGCGGGGATGCTGGAGGAGGCTGAGCCGGTGTTCACCCAGGGCCGGGAGCTGCCCCTGCTGGGACTGCTGCTGACCCTGCCGGCGCTGGCGGAAGCGGGCCTCCTGGCGGCGGCGCAAACGGTGTACGGGAAGCTGAACAACGGCTTCTACGGGCTGCGCTCGGTGCTGCTGATGCTGGTTTTCCTGGCGTGCTTGCGGGAGCCTCGGGCCGAGGGCGCCACCCGGATCGTGCCCCAGGACCTGGGCCGGGTGCTGGCCTTGGACCGGGCCCCAGAGGTGAAGACGCTCCGCCGCCGGCTGCGGGAGTTGGCCGACCGGGGGCTGGGCAGCGAGTTCGTCCAGGCGCTGGCTCAGCACCACGCCACGGCCCGGAGCGCGGCTATGGGAATCCTCTACGTTGACGGCCACACCCGGGTCTACTCCGGGAAGCGCCGGCTGTCCAAGACCCACATCACCCGGCTGCGCACCGCTGGACCGGCCACCGAGGAGAACTGGGTCTGTGACGGCGATGGGGAGCCGGTGCTGGTGGTGATGCAGGAACCCGGGCGGTCGCTGGTGAAGGAGTTGAAGGCGCTGCTCCCGGCCATGCGCGAGCTGGTGGGGGACCGGCGGATCACCCTCTGTTTCGACCGCGGGGGCTGGTCCCCGGCGCTGTTCTGGGAGCTGGAGCAAGCCAACTTCCACTTCCTCACCTATCGCAAGGGCAAGACCCGCAAGGAACCGGCCAGGGCCTTTGTCTCGGTCGGCCATCGCCAGGCGCGCAAGGAGTACGAGTTGGCCGACCGCCGGGTCCGGCTCCAGCTGCCCCGAGCCACGGGCCGGCCCAAGACCTTCCTGGTGCGCCAGGTCACCGTCCGCAAAGACGACCACCAGATCCAGATCCTGACCAGCCGCTTCGACCTGGAGGCGGTGGAGGTCGCCTACCAGATGTTCTCCCGCTGGCGCCAGGAGAATTATTTCCGCTACGGCCGTACCCACTTCGCCCTGGACGCCCTCGACTCCTACCAAGTCCACGACGACGACCTGGAGCGCTCGGTGCCCAACCCGGCCAAGGCGCAGCGGCGCCGACAGCTGCGACGGGCCCGGCAGCAGCTCACCGAGGTGGAGGCCGCCTATGGGCAGGCGGCCCAGGGCAACCCCGAGGCCCGCCGCCCGACCATGCGCGGCTTCAAGATCGCCAACGCCGACCTCGGCCAGCAACTGCTCGCCGCTCGTGAGGCGGTCCAGGGCTTGGAGGCGGAGCTGGCCGCCACGCCATCCCGACTCCCCCTCAAAGAGGTGGCGCCAGGCACCCAGCTGCTCGACGCCGAGTCCAAGCTGGTCACCCACGGGGTCCGCCTGAGCGCCTACAACGCCGAGTCGGCCCTGGCCAGACTCCTGGCCCCTCATTACCGCCGGGCGGAGGACGAGGGCCGGGCGCTGCTGCGCGAGGCCTTCAAGACCAGCGGCAGCCTGGAGGTCGTCGACGACCATCTGGAGGTCTGCCTCAACGCCCTCTCGGCCCCCCGGCGCAGCCGCGCCCTCGCAGCCCTCTGCGACCAGCTCAACCAGACCGAGACCCGCTATCCCGGTACCGACCTGGTGCTCCGCTACTCCGTCAACCAGCCGCCCGAGGCTCTATGAATTCCGGCCCCACATCAGGAGTCCTGGTGTCGGCGATGGTGGCCAGGGACCGCATCCCGAGATCGACGCCGGCCCGCTCCGTGGCCGGCATCGAACGGGGATGGTTCTCGACGATGCAACCGAA
>JAKABB010000200.1 GCA_021802045.1 bacterium | reverse complement strand
CCCCGCGGTCTCCAGCCAGCGGACGATGGTGCGGGCGTACCAGCCGCCGGTCGGTTCGATGGCGATTTGCACCTCCGGGGCCGCGAGGCCGAATCCGGCCAGCCAGGCGGTCAGCTCCGCGTAGCCGTGGGCGTTGGTGGCCACGCGCCGCACGCCCGTGCGTTCCCAGGAGCCGTCGCCCATGCGGGGCCGGGGGATGGCGGCCACCAGGTGGTACCGACGGCCGACGTCGATGCCGACGTAGAGCGGGGCACCGGCCGGGGCCAGGCCGCCCCCGTTCTCAGTCAGGGATGGATCGGCGGGCTGCGCTCCCATGGGTCTCGATGTCGAAGGTCTGGACTCCGGTCCACGGCCGGCTCCGCGAGCATCGCGCCCCGCGCCGCCGGGGGGAAGGGCGTCCCCTGTGGGGCCCGCCCCGGGGGCTCGAGGTGCCCGGCCCAGCGGCGGACGACCCGGGTCGCCACCAGGCCCTCCACCGTGCACCCGGCGGCGCACCGCTCCCACGACCACCCCGCCTGTCGGCGTGCCAGGGCCGTCGCGATGACCGCCCGCGCGTAGCGATGCCGCCGGACCACCTCCGGGGGCAGCACGCCCCACGTGGCCCGGCAGCCGGGGCAGGCCCGGCGGGGGATCTGCAGTGTCCGGACCACCGCGAACTCCTGCAGCCGGCGCGGATAGGTGCCCCACCCGGTGGACGCCCGGCCCCCGCAGCGCCGGCAGCCGCCTCCCGCTGCCAGCGGTGCTACGCTGCCCGTGGTGTTTCGTCACCAGCCCCCAGCGACCGCCGCCAAGCAGCTCTGGGGGCTCTTCTCTGTCAGCCCGGGAGTCTACCCCACCCCCAGATCTCCACAGACCATCAACCGCAGACGCTCTCGAGCGCGGGGCATGCTCTTCTACCGGCTGCTCGAACAGTCGGTAGAGGCCGGGCCACGCACGTACCGCTCGCTCGTGGCGGAACCGGGATCGACCAGGAAGACGATGCCGGTGCCCCCACCGGACAAGCGGGTGCACTGCGATACCTTGGCGGGACCGCCACTCGACCGGCCATGGCGCCAAGGTACCTTCCGGGGGGCGACTATCCAGCTCCTGCAATGAGATGGAGAACCACTAAGTCGTAATGGGGGTATCCACTTAGGAGCCGGAACGGAATAACGTGAGCGAAGCGGGATGCCACGACATGTAGGGGCTTGGAGCTGCCTGAGCCACTATGGAGGCTCTGGGGGTTGGGGTGAGAGCGTGTAGTTCCACTCGCCATGGAAGGGGTGCGGCGAGAGCGGCAGGCGCGCGAAGTCGGCATCGCTGATACGCACCCCGGACGGGTAGGTTCCCGTGTCGAGCGCCGCTTTCACCTGCAAGCCGCTGCGAGTGGTGGTCGCACCGATCAAGTCGACAATGACCTCGTGACTGACCAGGGGCTGGCCGCGCCAGTTGCTGCTGATGTGAGAGAAGAGCCGATGCTCGATCTTGTTCCACTTGCTGGTTCCCGGCGGGAAGTGGCCGACGGTGATCGTGAGGCCAGACTCCCGCGCAAACTGCGCCAATTCCCACTTCCAGAGCCGGAGCCGATAGCCGTTGCTGCCCCCGCCGTCCGCACAGATCTGCAAGGCCTGGGCGGTGGGATAGGCGGGCTGCCCGACCTGCTGCCACCACCGACGAATGCTCGCCACGGCGAAGGCGCCGGTGTCATGGTCGGTCCCCACGTTGACCCAGCCGCTGTCCGCGGCCAGGTCATAGACCCCGTAGGGAATCGCTTTGCCCAGCGTCGGGTCGGGGAAATCGTGGACGTTGACCCGCTCCGGTTCCCCCTGGCGTCGCCACTCGCGCCCCGCGTTCTTGAAGGGCCCGACCAGTTCCTTCTTCTTGGTGTCCACCGAGATCACCGGCGTCCCCGCCGCCAAACTGTCGCGCACGCGCTCGTTGAGATAGTGGAACTGGGCATCGCGATCCGCATGCTGGCGGCCCTCCAAGGCCTTGGCATTGCCCTGCAGGCTGTAGCCGAGGCGGCGCAGCAGTTCCCCCACGACGCGGTGACTGACGGGATGCCCGTGGGCCGTGAGCACGTCGGCGAGCTGGCGCGTGCTCTTGCACGTCCACCGCAGCGGGCTCTCCGGGTCGCCTCTCGTGTCCGGATCCACCAGCGCGTCGAGCGCCGCGATCAACCCGGGATCCTTCACCTGAGCCGGCTTGCGGCCCCCGCCCGGACGGCGGGAGCGCGTCAGGGCCTCGGACTGGGGCGGCTGCGCCAACTCCTCCAGGCCCTTCATGACGGTGGTGCGCGACACGCCCGCCGCCTCCGCCACCTGGGACACGCCTCCCCATCCCTGGCTCCGCGCATGGGCCCCGTAGAGGAGGCGACGCTGCCGCTCCGCCAGGTGCGGCGCCACCGCTTGGAAGATCTCGGCCAGGCGCGAGTCCGCGACCACCGCCCCATTGTGGCAGCTCTGAGTCTATTTGTCTAGGTTATTCCGTGGCGCCTCCTTAGCTGGCCCTGGTCCTGGTCCTGTCCAGGTCAGGCGCCGCGCCATGGCCGGTCCGCAGGAGGGCGGTCGAGGGAGGGGGGATGACCGGAGCCACCCCGTCCGGCAGG
>JAKABB010000067.1 GCA_021802045.1 bacterium | reverse complement strand
CGGTCAGGCTGGCGCGCCCGGTGCCCCCGCCGTGATGACCGGGGACTGGCGCCGGTCCCTGGCGGTGGGCGCCGGCCGCCTCACCGGGACGGCGGTGCGGGCGCTGCACCGTGGCGGCGGGACCACCCTGCCCGGCGACATCGCCCGGGCC
The DNA here is from genome assembly GCA_021802045.1 of bacterium. Lineage (GTDB taxonomy): Bacteria > Chloroflexota > Dormibacteria > Aeolococcales > Bog-877 > JAKABB01. Next base: position 13,902 of record JAKABB010000067.1, on the reverse strand, counting down.
CTGGACCCCATGATCCTGCGCAAGCTGGCAGCGCAGGCGCGTCGGGGGACGGTCCTGATCACCGGGACCAACGGCAAGACCACCACCGCGGCGCTGGTCCGGGCCGCCGCGGCCGCCCACGGCTGGCGGGTGGTGGGCAACCCCAGCGGCGCCAACCTCATCTACGGGCTGACCGCGGCCGCCGTCCAGGCCGCCCAGCTCGACGGCCTGGTGGAAGTGGACTGGTTCGTGTTCGAGGTCGATGAGCTGACCCTACCCCGGGCCGTCGCTGAGCTCCAGCCCCGGGTGCTGACGCTCCTGAACCTCTACCGGGACCAGCTCGACCGGTCCTTCGAGCTGGAGCAGATCGCCCAGCGCCTGGCCACTGGGGTCGGCGACCTGCCGGCGGGCGCCCGCTGCCTGGCCAATGCCGACGATCCCCTGGTGGCCCTGGCCGCCAGCGCCGCGGCGCAGCCCGCCCACTTCTCGATCACAGACCCCCGCGTGGGCCGCGACCACCTACCGCCCGGTGCTGACACCCGCGCCTGCCCCCGGTGCGGTGACGCCCTGGTCTACGACCGCGTGATCTACGCCCACTGCGGCCGCTACCACTGCCCCGCCTGCGGCCTGGCCCCCCCGGGGGCCGAGTTCCGCGCGACCGAGGTCGACGCCGCCGGACTGTCGTCGCTGGGCCTGACGGTGGAGGAGGCCGAGGGGCCGGTCACGCTCCGCAGCCGCTTCGGCGGCCTCTACAACGCCCCCAACCTGCTGGCCGCCTACGCCACCGCCCGCCTGATGGGCGTCCCCGCCCAGACCGCGGCCTCGGCCCTGGCGGCGACCGACGCCCCCTTTGGCCGCCAGGAGGTGGTCGAGATCGGCGGCCGCCGGATCCGACTGCTCCTGGCCAAGAACCCGGCCGGCTTCGACGAGGCGCTCCGGGCCGCCACCGACGGGGGGCCGACCCCCGCACTCGCCCTTGGGCTCAACGACCGCATCGCGGACGGGCGCGACGTCTCCTGGATCTGGGACGTCGACTTCGAGCACCTGAGCCGGCGTCCCCAGGACGGGCCCATCGTCGTCACGGGGAGCCGCGCCGCGGACCTCATGCTGCGCCTGAAGTACGCGGGCGTCCCGGCCTCACGCCTGGAGCGGGTCGACCCGCCGGCCGCGGCCCTGCACCGGCTGGCGGCGCTGACCCCGGCCGGCGTCATCTCGCCGGCGCTGCTGACCTACACCGCGGTCCTCGACTGGCACCGGGCGCTGACCCGCGAGGGGCTGGTCAGCCCCTACTGGCGCGTCGCATGACGGCGATCCGGCTGGGCCACCTCTACCCAGCCCAGATGAGCATGTACGGGGACCGCGGCAACATCCTCACCCTGCAGCAGCGGGCCAGCTGGCGGGGGCTGCCCCTGACCGTGGTGCCCCTGGGCCTCGGGGCGAGCGCGGGCGCCGAGGTGGAGACCTGCCACGGCTTCTTCTTCGGTGGCGGCCAGGACCGGGACCAGGCCGCGCTGGCCGAGGACCTGCGCACCCACAAGGGCGCTCCGCTGCGGGCCGCGGTGGCCGCGGGGGCGCCTCTCCTGGCCGTCTGCGGTGGCTACCAGCTCCTGGGATCGCACTACGCCACCGCCGACGGCGCCATCGTGCCCGGCCTGGACCTGCTGCCCCTGTGGACCCAGGCCGGGCACCGCCGGCTGGTGGGGAACGTCGTCGTCACCCCGGACCCGGAGCTGGGCCTGGGCATCACCCGCCTCGTCGGGTTCGAGAACCACAGCGGCCGGACCCACCTGGGCCCGGCCTGCCGCCCGCTCGGCCGCACCGTGGTCGGCGAGGGCAACAACGGCGAGGACGGCGGGGAGGGCGTATGGGCCGGGACGGTCGTGGGGACCTACCTGCACGGGCCGGTGCTGCCGCGGAACCCGGCGCTGGCGGACTGGTGGCTGCGGGCAGCCTGCCGGCGGGCGGGATGGCCGGACCAGCTGGCGCCCCTGGACGACGGGTGGGAGCTCTCGGCCCAGGCCGAGGGCGCCGAGCGCGCCGGACGCGAGCGCGGACCCGCCGGTCGGGAGCGGGAGGGCGGGCTGCGCTCCCTGGTGCGCCGGGCCCAGCGGCGGTAGCGGGGGCGGGCCCACCGGGGCCCGGCGGGCGCCGGTCAGGCGAAGTTGAAGAGGCCGGTGCCAGTGCCGGTGCTGGTGCCGGGCGTGACATGGGCGGGCTTGGTGATCGTGAAGTGGGCCCCGTAGTCGGAGATGTGCATCTGGACCGTGATGGTGACACCCAGGGACCCCTCCGCCGCGGGGGCGGCGGCGCCGGACGCGCTGGCCCCGGGCAGGCTGCGCATCACCGAGCGGAGCTGGTTGAGGTCGAGCGCCAAGCCCATGTGCAGCGTCAGCTGGTCGGGCCGCCCGTTGGACGGATTGACGTACTCGTCCACCTGGTAGGTGGTGAAGTGGATCGCGGACACCAGGCCGCGCGCGAACGGGGCCAGGTTGCTGCCGGGGCCGGCCCCGGCGGTGAGGTGGCGCTCCACGGCCTGCATCAGGCGCTCGGTGTTGACGGTGACCCGCAGGTGCTCCAGCCGCAGGCCGTCCATGCGGGTCATCCCGAGATCACGCACCTGACCGAACTGGGAGTACATGGAGGTCATCCCGCGCAGCGAGGGGACGCCGCCCGACGTGGATGACGATGGCGAGGCCGACCGCTCCTGGAAATGCACGCCGTCGTGGGACACGTACACCTGCCCGCCCACGCTCTCCTCGGTGATCGGCTGGGACAGCAGCGGGGGCATGGACACCGTGAGGCGCCACTGGTGGCGCCCCGCCACCTCGCCGACCACCTCGAGCCGGAGCGCTCGCCCGATCATCGCCAGCATCGGCATGTCCTTGGCGGGCACGCCCTGGAGCTGGCTGGTGTTGAGGGCGAGCTGTCCGGAGAGGGAGAAGCGGAAGCCCGCCGTGGTCAGCTGCCGCGCGGCCAGCCTGTTCAGCACGGTCGGGCTCTTGGCGGTGCCGTTGGCCGAGGCGCCACATCCGGCGACGACCCCGGCCAGCAGCAGGGCCCCGGCAGCGGCACGAGCGGAGCGGCCTTGCATCTGGCGCTATCGTACGCGCTGGGGCGCTGGATCGAGCCCCCGTCGTGTCACCGTGGGGTCACGACGCACTCGCGAGCCCAGCCGGGGCGGGATCCGCTCCCCCGGCGCCGATCCCAGCTCTCACCCAGTCGCGGAGGCCGATGCAGCCCCAACCCCGGCACCCGGACCCAGGGCCCAGCCCGGCGATCGACGACCCACGGAACTACGTCAACCGCGAGCTCAGCTGGCTGGACTTCAACGCCCGAGTCCTGGCCCAGGCCCAGGACCCCCGCCTGCCGCTGCTGGAGCGGCTGCGCTTCATCGCCATCACCTCCAGCAACCTCGATGAGTTCTACATGGTGCGGGTGGCCGGCCTCAAGCGGCAGCTGGCGGAGCGGGTGCAGGCGATCCACGCCGACGCCCTGCCGCCCAGCGAGCAGCTGGCCGCCATCCGGGAGCGGACCCAGCGGATGACCGCCGCCCAGGTGGAGACCCTGACCCGGGACCTGGCCCCGGCGCTGAGCGCACGGGGCATCCGCCTGGTCCTGCCCGGCACCCGCCTCAGCCGGGCCGAGCGGGCCGCCTGCCGGGACTACTTCCAGCAGCAGCTCTACCCTCTGCTGACGCCGCTGGCAGTCGACCCGGCCCACCCCTTTCCCTATCTCAGCAACCTCTCGGTGTCCCTGGCCGTCCTCCTGCGCGACCCTGACCAGCCGAGCCAACGCTTCGCCCAGGTGAAGGTCCCCTCCGCCCTGGCCCGCTTCTTCCGCGTCCCCGACAGCGCCACCTTCGTCCCTCTGGAGCGGATCATCGCCGACCACCTGGCCCAGCTGTTCCCGGGCATGGAGATCCTCGCCCACTCGGAGTTCCGGGTCACGCGCGATGCCGACCTCGACGTCGACGAGGACGAGCCCAACCTGCTCTCGGCGATCGAGCAGGAGCTGCGCGAGCGTCGCTTCGGGGCCATCGTTCGCCTGGAGGTGGCCGCCTCCATGCCCCAGGAGATTCGCGCCATCCTGCAGACCGAACTGGACATCGGCCACGACGACGTCCAGGCGGTGAGCGGCCTGCTGGACTGCACCGGCTGCGCGACGGTGGTCGACGCCTTGGAGCGCCCCGACCTCTCCTTCCCCGCCTTCACCCCCTCCACCCCACCGCGCCTGCTGACGGGGCACGACAGCGACACCGACATCTTCAGCGTGCTGCGGCGCGGGGATCTGCTGGTCCATCACCCCTACGAGTCGTTCGCCGCCACCACCGAGCGCTTCATCGAGCAGGCCGCGCGGGACCCGCGGGTGGTGGCCATCAAGCAGACCCTGTACCGCACCAGCGGCGACGCCCCCATCATCGACGCCCTCACCCAGGCCGCCGAGGACGGCAAGGAGGTGGTGGTCCTGGTGGAGATCACGGCTCGCTTCGACGAGCAGAACAACATCCGCTGGGCCCGCCAGCTGGAGCGGGTCGGGGCCCACGTCGCCTTCGGGGTGGCCGGGCTCAAGACCCACGCCAAGCTCTCCCTGGTGGTGCGCCAGGAGGAGGGCGGCGTGCGCCACTACGCCCACATCGGGACCGGCAACTACAACCCCCTCACCGCTCGCCTCTACACTGACTTCGGCCTGCTCACGTGCGATGCCGACCTCACGGGCGAGATCGCCGAGGTCTTCAACTACCTGACCGGGTACTCGCGCAAGCGGGACTACCATCACCTCTGGCTGGCCCCCATCAACATCATCGAGCACTTCGAGGCGGCGGTTGAGCGCGAGATCGTCCACCACCGCCAGGGGCGCCCGGCCGGGGTCACCGTCAAGGTCAACGCCCTGGCCGACGAGCGCGCCATCCGCATCCTCTACCGAGCCGGGGCGGCGGGGGTCCCGGTGCGCGTCCTGGCCCGGGGCATCTGTGCCCTGCGTCCGGGCATCGCCGGGCTCAGCGAGTCGATCACGGTCCGCAGCGTGGTGGGCCGCTTCCTCGAGCACTCCCGGGTGTTCGTCTTCGCCAACGGGGGCCAGCCGGAGTACTACCTGGGCTCCGCCGACCTCCTGGGGCGCAACCTCTACCGGCGGGTGGAGTGCGTCGTCCCGGTCCGCGACCCCAGCGCCCGGGAGGAGCTGCGGGCGGTGCTGGACGCGATGTGGGCCGATCGGCGGCAGAGCTGGGAACTGCACCCGGATGGCGGCTGGCGGCGCCGCGACGCCGTCACCACCGATCCGGGCGTCCAGGAACGGCTCATCAGCCGCGCCCGGGCCCGACCGCTCGCCAGCTGACCGACACCAGCCCCACGGAGGTTTCTCGTGACCATCCCCGAGGCCCTGGGCTTCATCCGCGACCACCCGCACGGCATCCTCGCCACCACCCGGCGAGATGGGCGGCCCCAGCTCTCCCCGGTCCTGGTGGCCGTGGATGATGACGGGGCCCTTCTCATCAGCACCCGCGAGCCCGCGGCCAAGACCCGCAACCTGCGCCGCCACCCGCGGGCCACCCTCCTGGCCCTCAGCGAGGGCTTCTTCGGGGCCTGGGTGACGGTGGATGGCCCGGTGACCATCGAGACCCTCCCCGAGGCCCTGCCGGCCCTGGAGCACTACTACCGCCTGGTCAGCGGCGAGCACCCCGACTGGAGCGACTACCGGGCGGCGATGGCTCGGGAACGGCGGGTCCTGGTGCGCCTGCGCGCCGATGCCGCCGGGCCCGCGTGGCAGGGGTGACGCCCCCCGACGCCGCGGCCGCGGCGCGCGACCAGACGGGGGCGGCGGCGGCGGCCCGGATCGAGGCCGGGATGCGCCTGGGCATCGGCACCGGGCGGGCGGTGGCCGCCTTCCTGCGGGCGCTCCAGCCCCGCATCGCCGCCGGCCTGCGGATCGAGGGGGTGGCCACCTCCATCGCCAGCGCGCAGCTGGCCCGGGAGGCCGGCGTGACGCTCCTCGGCCATGGGTGGACCGGCCCCCTGGACCTCGACGTCGACGGGACGGACGAACTCGGCCCGCGGCTCGCCTGCCTCAAGGGCGGCGGCGGGGCACTCCTCCGCGAGAAGGTGGTCGCCCGCGCCAGCCGGCGGTTCTGGGTCATCGCCGAGGCGGGCAAGCGGGTCGACCGGCTGGGCACCACCCGAGCCCTCCCGGTCGAGGTCCTGCCCTTCGGGTGGGCGGCCACGGCCCAGCACCTGGCCCGCCTCGGGGCGGAGGTGGTCCGCCGCGGTCACCCGCGACCGCTGCGGACCGACAACGGCAACTTCATCCTCGACTGCGCCTTCCCGGACGGCCTGGCCGACCCCGAGCCGCTGGCGGCCGCCCTGGACCAGACCCCCGGCGTGCTCGGGCACGGGCTCTTCCTGCAACTGGCGACCGCCGCCTTCCTCAGCGACGGCCGCACCGTGGAGCTGGTGGGAGACCCGCAGGCGCAGCGCTGGCCGGGGGGCGCCCTCAGCCGGGGCGGCCCGGAGGCCGGCTGCGCACCCGGCGGGTACGGCCCAGCATCCAGCTGATCCCAAGGGGCAGCGCCACCCCCAACAGGGCCGTGACGACGGCGACCCCGTTGGGGAGCTGGTGGGGATTCTCCATGCCGATGAAGGAGAAGACGGCGGCGAAGACCGCGGTCAGCACCACCACCACGAAGGCGCTCCAGAACACCACCACCGCGTGTTCGGCACGGCTCAGCAGGAAGTCGGGCCAGCGCTGGCGGACGTAGCGGTACAGGTTCAGCCCGGTCAGCCCGTTGAGGACGATCGCGCTGACGAAGGCGCTGATCGCCACCCCGGACCGGAAGGCGCCGAGATGGCTGATCACCCAGGCCGAGACGTTGACGGTCAGGAGGCCCACGGGCGTCGCCAGCCCGATCACGGGCAGGATGCAGGCGCGCCAGTCCTGCGGCAGGGGGACGTAGAGGCCGGAGGTGAGCGCGCTGCGGGTGCGGCGGGCGCGGATCGACCGGTCCGGGGTCCGCTCCCGTCCGATCATGTGCTCGGCCTCCCGCGCCCACCCGACCGGTCCGGGACGGCCGGTCCCCGGGCGGCGACCGGCACAGCCTACCGGGCACGGGAGGGCCGGCCGGCCCCGGCCGGCCCTCCCGACCGGCATCATGGGGGGCGAATGGACCTCCTGGACCTGGTGATCGTCGGCGCCCTGCTCTGGGCCGCGTTCTCCGGGTACCGGCGTGGGCTGACCCTGTCGGTCCTGAGCTGGGCGGGGCTGCTGGCCGGTCTGGCCGCCGGCGCCTGGGTGGTGACCCTGCTGCCGAGCCTGATCCCCAAGCTGAACCCGGGTCAGCGGGCGGCGGCCGCGGTGGTGGGGTTGCTGGCCCTGGGCATGCTCGGGAACGCCATCGGGGCCGCGCTGGGCTACCGCCTGCGCATCACCACGCTGCGCTCGCGACTCGGGCCCATCGACTCCCTGATGGGCACCGGCTTCGCGGTGGTGGTGGCGCTCACCGTCTCCTGGTTCCTCGGCCTGACCTTCTCCAGCGTGCCGGTGCGGCCGATCGCGGCCCAGATCCAACGCTCGACGATCCTGCGGGTGCTGGACCGGCAGTTCCCCCGCCCGCCCGGCCTCTTCGCCGGGCTGGAGCAGCTGCTGGCGGCCGTCCCCTTCCCGCAGGTCTTCGCCAACCTGGCCCCGGTCCTGCCGGGCCCGGTCAACCTGCCCGCGAACCTGGCCGCCTACCCCGGGGTCGTGCGAGCGGCCCATGAGACGGTGAAGGTGGTCAGCCCCGCCTGCGGCGCGGTCGACGAGGGGAGCGGCTTCCCGGTGGGGCGCGACCTGATCGTCACCAACGCCCATGTCGTGGCCGGCGGGCACCACTTCTACGTGCAGGTGCCCGGACGCGGCAACCTGGCGGCCCGCCTAGTCCGGTTCGACCCCCGGCGCGACCTCGCCCTCCTCCTGGTCCCCGGCTTGGACCTGCGGCCCCTGCCGCTGGGCGGTCCAGCCGCCCGCGGCACCATGGGCGCCGTCATCGGGTACCCGGGGGGCGGGCCGGAGCAGGTGATCCCGGCCGGCGTCCGCGGCTCCCTGCAGGCGGTGGGCCGGGACATCTACGCCAACCAGGTGGTCTCGCGGTCGATCTTCGTCCTCCAGGCCAACGTCGAGCCCGGCAACTCCGGCGGGCCCCTGGTCAACCTGCGCGGGCAAGTCCTCGGCGTGGTCTTCGCCAAGTCCAGCGTGACGGCCAACCTCGGCTTCGCCCTCACCACCGCCGAGATCCGGCCCGATCTGGCCGGGGACGCCGGCCTCAGCGCCCGGGTCCGCTCCGGAGCCTGCCTCAGCGGCTAGCGCGACCACACCACTTCGTATACCTAATTAGGTATACTATGTTCGTGCACTCCCCCTCCGTCCTCGCTTGCCCTCCCGCGGAGAGCGCGCGGTGGCGAGGGACGCCATGAGCCTGTCGGTGCGCACCCTGACGGGGCGAACCTTCCAGGCCCTGGGGACGCGGAACTACCGGCTCTTCTTCGCCGGGCAGGCGGTGTCGGTAACCGGCACCTGGCTGCAGTCGACCGCCCAGGCCTGGCTGATCCTGCAGCTCACCCACTCCCCCCTGATGCTGGGTCTGCTGGTCACGATCCAGTTCCTCCCGGTCTCCGTGGCCGGCCTCGCCGGCGGGGTGATCGCCGACCGCCTGCCCCGGCGCCGGCTGCTGATCGGCACCCAGAGCGCCTTCGCCCTGGCCGCCGCCATCCTGGCCGGGCTGACCTGGGCCGGCGTGACCCAGCCGGCCGAGGTGTTCCTCATCGTCTTCGTCTTCGGGGCCATCAACGTCGTCGACGGCCCGGCCCGACAGGCGTTCGTCACCGAGCTGGTCGGCCCCGCGCAGCTCCCCAACGCGGTGGCCCTGAACTCCCTGGTCTTCAACGGCGCCCGCGTCGTCGGCCCGGCCATGGCCGGGATCCTCATCGCCCTGGTGGGGGTGCCGATCTGCTTTGGCCTCAACGCCGTCTCGTACCTGGCGGTGATCGCCGGGCTGTGGCTGGTCCGTCCCGCGGAGCTGCACCGGACGCGGCGGCCCAGCGACCGGGCCCAGGGGGCCCTGCGCGAGCTGCGCGAAGGCCTGGCCTTCGTCTGGCACACCCCCGAGATCGGTCTCGCGATCGGCCTCATGGGGGTGGTCTCGACCCTGGCCCTCAACTTCACCATCTTCCTGCCGACGCTGGCCCGCTCCACCCTCCACGCCGGGGCGGGCGGCTTCGGGCTCCTCAGCGCCGCGCTGGGCCTGGGCGCACTGGCGGCCGCCCTCGGCGTGGCCTACCTGGGGCGGGCCTCCTGGCCCTGGCTGCTGGGCGGCTGCGCGGTCCTGGGCGGCTTCCTGGTGGCCGCCGGCCAGGTCCACAGCCTGGCGCTGGCGATGCTGCTGCTGATGGGCGCCGGTGCGGGGATGATCACCTACACCTCCATGACCAACAGCCTGATCCAGCTGCGCACCCCCGGCCATCTCCGCGGTCGGGTGATGAGCATCTACCTGTGGATCTTCCTCGGCACCGCGCCCCTGGGCGGGCTCGGGGTGGGGGCCGTCGAGCAGGTGGGGGGTGCCTCGGCCGGCATGGCCCTGGGCGGCCTCGCCGCCCTGCTGGCGGCGGCGCTGGGCGCGATCGTCCTCTGGCGCTGGGCCTCCGTGGGCTACGAGCGCTCGAGGGGGGGGCTGCCCATCGCGTGATACCCGCCGTCGACGTGGATCAACTCCCCGGTCGTCGCCGGCAGGTAGTCCGACAGCATGGCCAGCGCCGAGCGCGCCACCGGGACCGTGTCGCGGGGGTCCCAGCCCAGGGGCGCCTGGCGGGCCCAGGCCTCAGGGAAGGCGGCGAAGCCGGGGATGCCCCGCGCGGCCACCGTGTGGAGCGGCCCCGCAGCCAGGGCGTTGACCCGGATCCGGTACTGGCCGAGGTCGCGGGCCAGGTAGCGGACGACCGACTCCAGGCCGGCCTTGGCCACCCCCATCCAGTCGTAGATCGGCCACGCGGTGCGAGCGTCGAAGTCGAGGGCGACGATGCTGCCTCCGGCGGCGCGCATCAGGGGCAGGCAGGCCACCGCCAGCGCCTGCAGCGAGTAGGCGCTGACCTGCAGCGCCGCCGCCACCGACGACCAGGGTGTCTGCAGGAAGTTGCCTCCCAGCGCGTCCGGAGGGGCGAAGGCGATGGCATGCACCACCCCGTCGATGCGGTCCCCCATCGCCTGCAGCTCGCGGGTCAGCGCCGGGAAGTGCTCGGGGTTGGTGACGTCGAGCTCCAGAACCGGCGGCACCGGGTCCATCCGCCGGGCAGTGCGCTCGGTGAGGCTCCGTCCCCGGCCGAAGGCGGTGAGCACCACCTCGGCGCCCTCGCGCTGCGCCGCTGCGGCGATCGCCGCAGCGATCGAGGCTGGGGTGAGGACCCCCGTGACGAGCAGTCGCTTGCCGGCAAGGAGCATGGTGCCCAAGGGTACCGGTCCCGGCGCGCCCGCGGCGACCGGCGGTGGCGGGGGAAGTCCCAGGGCGGCCCTCCCAGGCCATCTGGGTAGAATCCGGAGCCATGTCGGTGGGTCCTTCGCGTCCCCGTCGGCGCCGGGCCGGAATGCGCGGGGGCGACCCCGAGGCCATTCGGCCCCGCCGGCGGACCGGGCTACTCGTCCTGCTCACGGTCCTCGGCTTCGTCATGTCCGGGGTCGGCGGGGCCGTGGCCTATTTCCTGCCGGTCATCACCACCGCGCTGCACGACACCGGCCCCCTCCCCGGCGCCCTGCCCAGCCCCAAGGCCTCGGCCGGCGCCCACAGCAGCCCCGGCCCCACCGTGCAGATCAAACCGCTGCCCACCGGCAAGGCGGGCTTCACCGTGCTCCTCCTCGGGTCCGATAACGACCCCAAGTTCGTGGCCGGGCACATCCTGACCCAGTCGATGATCCTGGTGCGGGTCATCCCGGCCACCCATCAGGTGTCGATGCTCTCCATCCCCCGCGACCTGTGGGTCCCGCTGGCCACGGGCGGCACGGCCAAGATCGACGCCGCCTACGCCTTCGGCGGGCCGGCGGGTGCCATCCAGACCGTGGAACAGGACTTCCACGTGCATGTCGACTACTACGCCTGGATCGGCCTGCAGGGCCTGGTGGGCCTGATCAACAAGATCGGTGGCATCAACATCGTCGCCCAGATGCCCGTCCTCGACAACTACTACCCCGCCGACCTCACCGGGCACAACCCCTTCGCCTACCAGCGCATCTGCGTCCTCCCCGGGCCCCAGCGGGTGCCCGGGGCCCGGGCCCTGGTGTACGCCCGCTCCCGCCACGGCAGCCTGCTGGGCGACATCGCCCGCAACAAGCGGCAGCAGGAGGTGCTGGTGGACATCAAGGCCCAGGCCAAGACCCTGGGCATCGCCGACATCCCCCGAATCGCCAGCTCGCTCAGCGGGGAGATCCACACCGACCTGGGGCTGGGCCAGGTCGCCTCCCTGCTGCCGCTGGCGCGGGCCCTGGGGAGCGGCAGCGTGCACCAGGTGGTGATGCTGCCCCCGGACTACACCCCCGCCACCATCGGCAGCCAGCAGGTGCTCCTCCCCAACTGGACCGCGATCGACGGGGTCGTGCGCCAGCTGTTCGGGGCTCCATGAGCGTCCGCCCCCGGCGGACCCGTTCCGCCGGCCGCCGCCAGGCCCTGGTCGCGCTGGGCCTGGTGGGGCTGATGGCGGCCTTCGGCCTCGGCGTCTACCTGGGACTGGGCACCCTCCAGAGCAAGGCGGCCCAGGTGGTCAAGCCCACCGATACCCGGCCGGCCTTCACCCTGCCGGGGACGATCATCCTCGCTCAGCACGGGGTCCTCTACCAGCTGCGCAACGGGAAGTTCACCGCCCTGATCGGCCCGGCCGGCAACTGGACGCAGCCCGCGCTGCTGCCCGGCGGCCAGCGGATGATCGCGGTCTCGCAGACCGGGCGCCACTCCACCATCACCCTTCTCGACGCCAATGGCCACGTCGTGCGGCCGCTGGTGGCCACCGGCTCCCCGCTGCGCGTCGACAACCACTGGACCTTCTACCCGCGGGTCACGCCCAACGGGACCAGCGTGTTCTACGCCTACGACCTGCACGACCCCTACGCCGGCTACCTGGTCGACTTCGCCATCATGGAGCGCTCGCTGATCCATCCAGCGGCCCCGGCGGTGCAGTGGACCATCCCCAACAACTACACCGGCGGGGATGTCGAGCCCGCCGCCCTGGCCAACGGGTCCCTGCTCTACGCCAAGTACAACATCGACGCCGCCGGGCACAGCTTCTCCCAGCTCTGGCTCCAGACCAAGCCCGGTGGCGGCGGGGGGCCCCTGACAACGCCCCAGGCGAACTGCAGCGAGCCGGCGCTCTCCCCGACCCAGACCGAGGTGGCGATGGTCTGCGCCGACAACCAGCTGCAGGTCAGCCGCCTGGAGGTGGCCAGCTTCACCGGGGGCAAGCTCGGTCCGCTGCGGGTGGTCAGCCCGTCGATCCTGGCGGCCAGCCCCACCTGGGCCCCCAGCGGGAACGGCCTGATCTATCTGGCCCCCGCCGGCAACGGCCGGGTGGGCCCATTCCAGCTCTGGTGGCTGCCCAACCCCACCGCGGCCAGGCCGTCGGCACCCAAGCAGGTCACCCAGCACCTCGACCTGACGGCGACCTCACAGCCCGCCTGGGGCAACTGAGCTCCGCCTCAGCCCCGTTCCCCTCCCGCCCGTACCATGGCTTCAATGGCCCCCGCAGACCGCCCCCCGCCCGCCCGCCAAGCGGTCGGGGACGCACCGGCACCCGGGCGCGGAGCGTCCTCCCCCCGCCGGTGGCTCCGGCTGCGGTGGCGGGCCGTCCTGCCCCTGCTGATCGGGCTCACCGCCATCGTCAGCCTGGTGCTGTTGGTCAACCCGAGCCTCTTCGCCTCCACCATCCGCCGCTTCAACCTCTGGCTGATCGCCCCGATCGTGGTCGGATCCCTCGCCTACTACGTCCTCCAGGGAGTGCGCTGGCACTTCCTCCTGCGCGACGTCGGGGTCCGGCTGCGCCTGCGCGACACCGTCCTGCTCAACATCGCGGGCCAGGCCGCCACCCTCCTGCCCCTGGGGGAGCTGACCCGCGCGGTCCTGGTCAGCGACGCGGCCCACGCCGATCTGCCCGACGTGGTCGCCACGGTCACGGTGCAGGAGCTCATCTACAGCCTGCTGCTCATCGTCATCGCCCTGCCCGGCCTGGTGGCGTTCCACGTGGCGGCGCTGGTCGTCGCCGTGGCCCTGGGTGCGGCCCTGGGCGTGCTCGCCGTCCTGACCATCTCCCCCCTCTTCCGGTTGGTGCACGGGCTGATGATGCGCCTGCCCCTGGTCAATCGCCTGGGGACCCCCGTCGGCACCCTCCAGCGCGAGGCGCTCCAACTCCTGCACCGCCCCAACACCCTGGGCTGGTCCCTGCTGAGCGTGGCCGGCGCGGGCTCCATCATCACCGTCTTCTGGCTGGTCGTGCAGGCCCTGGACCCGGGGGCGCTCTCCTGGCCAGAGGTGGCCTCGATCTACGCGGTGGCCAGCATCGCGGGCGCCATCAGCCTCATCCCCGGCGGCATCGGCGCCTCCGAGGCGGCGGTCATCGGCCTGCTGGTGGCCAGCGGGCTGAGCCCGTCCACCGCGGCGGCGGTGGCCCTGGTCCAGCGCTGCGCCGACAAGGGCCTGGCCACCCTGGCCGGATTTGGCGCCTTCGCCGTGGCCCGCCGCCGCTTCCACCTGCGCGGGCTCCGCTCCCTGCGCCCCCCAGGCAGCGGCGGCCCGCCGGTGGGCGGGCGGCGGGCCGACCCCGGGCCGGTGCCCGGTCTGACGTCGTAGCGGCGCCGCACCGCGCCGGCTGATCAGGCGGCCGGCGGCGGGACAGCCGCGGGCAGGCGTGGCGGCCCAGGGTGCGAGCG
>JAKABB010000006.1 GCA_021802045.1 bacterium | reverse complement strand
GGACCGGGCCGACGGCGCCGCAGGCCTGCCGCAGGTGCTTCCACCCCTCCAGCCGACCGACGGCCCCGGCGGTCGTGCGGGCCGCGACGCCATCCCCGGGCCGGACCGAGCCCACGGGGCCGGGGGCCTGCCCCGGGTGCTGGCACCCGCGCCTTCGGACCTCCTGGCAGATCCAGCTGCAGGGCCGCCTAGACCTGGCGGTGCCGGCACGGGTGTACGTCCTCGACCTCTTCAGCACCACTGCGGCCCAGGTGGCGGCGCTGCGGGCGGCCGGGCGCCGGGCCGTCTGCTACCTCGACGCCGGCACCTACGAGAGCTGGCGCCCCGACGCCCGCGCCTTCCCTGCCGCGGTCCTGGGCCGGTCCGACGGGTGGCCCGGCGAGCGCTGGTTGGACATCCGCCGCCTGGCGGTGCTGGAGCCGATCATGACGGCGCGCCTGCGCGCCTGCCGGCGCAAGGGATTCAGCGGCGTGGACTTCGACAACCTCGACGGCTACCGCAACCGCACCGGCTTCCCGCTGACCGCGGCCGAGCAGCTGCGCTACAACACGTGGCTGGCTGGCCAGGCGCACCGGCTGGGGCTGAGCGCCGGCCTCACCAACGACCTGGGGCAGGTGTCGCAGCTGGTCCCGTACTTCAACTTCGGCGTCGACGAGCAGTGCTTCCAGTACCGGCAGTGCGGCCAGCTGCGGCCCTTCGTCGCCGCCGGCAAGCCGGTCTTCGAGATCGAGTACCAACTGAGGCTCCGGCAGTTCTGCCCCGGGGCTCGGGCCTACGGGTTCAACGCCCTGCTCAAGCACCTCGCCCTCGGGCCCTGGCGCGTCGCCTGCCCGTAGCCCGGTCGCGCACGGCGCGCCGTGCGCGACCGGGCGAGACGGCGGCGGCGAGCGCGCGCCCGGTGCCGGGGCTCGCGGCTCCAGCCCTCCGGCTCTTCATCGCCGCCACGGCGACGCCGATCGGCTCCCCGCTGGACCGCGACCCGGCATCCCACCTCCCCGCTCGCGCCCGGCCCCGCCCTCCGCGGATTCGTGGGTCCGGGCGGGGAGGGGCCGGCGTGGGCCCCCACCTCCGAGCGCTCGCCGGAGCGGCGACCCCCTGAGCGGGGACGGGGTCTCGCGGGGGCGCTCGCCTGCCCATGGCCACCGGCCAGCTGTCGGAGGGAGGGGGATCTCCGCCCCGGGGCCGTGCAACGCCGGGCCAAGCAGGCATTGACACACAAAACGTTTTGCACTAGGCTCCCGCCATGGTGCGTCCTGGAAGCTTGACCAGACCAGCGGGTGGAAGTCCCGTCCGGGTAGGAACTGGAGCGCCCGGTAGCAGGTCCCAGCTTGGTGGTGAGAACCGCCGGGCCGAGCGGGGCGTCAAGAGCCTCTTCGGAGGGAGCAAGAGCGCGGGCCGCAGCATTACGCGAAACCTGCAGCCTCGTCAGAGCTACAACGAGGGAGCCGAGCCGCTCATGTCACGGCGAAGGCCATGTCCGGCAGACCCGGTTCCAGGGGTTACGTCTCTCGGGTCCCTCCGGGGTAGGGGGAGTGGCACGCGCTCACGGCCTGGCCAGGAACAGGAGAGATCCGTCTCGGCACCGGCATGGATGGCTGTGAGCTGCCAACTTGCAGTGCCCGGTAGCAGCGAAGCCTATAAGCCGCGAGGTGAAGTGGCGGAGCGCCGAGCGGAAGTCGGAGGAGGCCATACCGTAGCGATGAGGGCGAGGACAACACAACCCCGCCGGAGCGAAGGGCCTCCAGCCGGGTGTGCGTTCGGGATCGGTCTGACTGCGGGCTTGCCCTCCGGGGCCACTCACCCGCTCCCTTTGGGGAACTGGCCAGAGCGACCGCAGCACGCTGGGGTCCGCGTCCAACGCCGGTGGCAGGGCGGAATGAGGCTGACCGACTGCCCGGGGGCGAGCCGTGTGCGGGAAAATCGCATGCACGGTTCTGCAGGGGGCCGCTGGAGACGGACTCATGCCTGAGCACCGCGCCAGCGGCCTACCTCACCCGCCGACAATCCGGGACGTGGCTCGCGAGGCTGGCGTCTCCATCGCCACGGTGAGCCACGCCCTCTCCGGCAAGCGCCCGGTGAGCAAGCCCACCCTGCAGCGGATCGAGGCCGCGTCCCTGCGCCTCGGCTACCGGCCCAACCATGTGGCGGCCTCGATGGTGACCGGGCGCACCCGGACCCTGGGCCTGGTGGTGCCGGACATCGGCAACCCCTTCTTCAGCGAGCTGGTGCGGGCGGTCGAGGGCACGGCCCTGACCCGCGGCTACACCCTGGTCGTGGGCAGCTCGGAGCTCACCCCGGCCCTGGAGGACCGCTACGTCGACGTGTTCCGGGACAAGCGGGTGGACGCCCTCATCTATCTCCCCGGCACTCCCAGGGAGAACGCACGCCTGAGCGGGTTGGCCGCGGCCGGGGTCCCGCTGGTGGTGCTCGACGAGCCCCTGCCAACGCTGCCGCCGACGGCGTCGCTCCTCACCGTCGACAACCGCCTGGGGGGCCTGCTGGCGGCGCGACACCTGCTCGAACTGGGCCATCGCGCCATCGGGATCATCGGTGGTCCCCGGGGCCTGCCCACGGCGGCCGCCCGGGTGCTGGGCTTCCGCCACGCCGCCCGTGGCGCCGGCGCGCCCGTCGTCGCTCGCCGTCTCCGCCACGCGGACACCTACACCCTGGAGGCGGGCCGGGACGCGGCCCGCTACCTGCTGATACGGGAGGCGGCGATCACCGCGCTCTTCTGCGTCAACGACCTGATCGCCCTCGGCGCCATGCAGGCCGCCCGGGAGCTGGGGCGGAACGTGCCCGCCGAGCTCTCCATCGTCGGCTTCGACGACATCTTCGTGGCGGCGCTGGTCACCCCGGCGCTGACCACGGTGCGCCAGCCGGTGCGACGGCTGGGCCGGGAGGCCGCCGAGCTGGCCATCGACCTGGTCGAGGGCCGCACCGCCGGCCCCGCTCGCCGGGTCCTGCCCGTGGAACTACGCCTGCGCCAGTCGACCGCCCGGCCCGCCGCGCCCGCGCGCCGGCTCGAGCTCGTCCGCGACGCCACCTAGGACAGGGAGGGAACACCACATGGCACAGACCGAGGCCCGCGTCGGGCCGGGCGACCTCTTCGTTCGCAACGCCACCGGGCTGGTGCGGGAGCTCAACGCGTTCGACGCCTTCAACCTGGTGTTCGCCGCAGTCCTGCTGCCGGTCGGCATCACCGAGGTCATGGGCTTCACGCCGATCTTCTGGCCGCACGCCAACATGCTGCTGTCCTTCCTCATCGCCACTCCCCTGGTGGCTTGCTTCGGGCTGGTGTACCTCTACTTCACGGTTCTGATGCCGCGCTCCGGTGGCGACTACGTGTGGGTGTCGCGCACCCTCCATCCCTTCCTGGGCTTCCTGGTCAACGTCTCACTGACGTTCGTGTTCCTCACCTGGATCGCCTTCAACTTCACCTTCATGCTCTCGGTGGTGGGCCCGGCCACGGCCTACGTGGCCGGCCTCCACAGCCCCCTGTTCCTGGCCCCCTCCAAGGGGGAGCTGCTGCTGGTGGCCACGGTCCTGACCGCGGCCTTCGCCGCCCTGATGATCGTCGGGGTGCGCTCGGTGGCCCGCTACATGGGGGTGATGTTCGTCGTGGTCTGGGTGGGCATGCTCCTGTGGCTGGGCGCGATGCTCCTCGGCAGCCACGCCCAGTTCGTCCGCACCTGGAACCAGCACTCCGGCGCCACCTACGCCGGCATCATCGGCGAGGCTCGGCACCTGGGCTTCAGCGCCGCGGGCGGCATCGGCCTGTCGGCCACGCTCCTGGCCATGGTCTACTGCTTCCAGGTCTACACCGGCTTCCAGTGGACCGGGTACTTCGCCGGTGAGGTCAAGAACGTGCGGCGCACCGCCAGCACCTCCATCCTCGGGGGCCTGGCGGCCTCCGCCATCGGCTTCATCCTCGGCACCGGGCTCATCTACAAGTACTACGGCTTCAAGTTCTTCGGGGCCCTGGTGTTCCTGGGTCTGGGCGGCGGGGTGGCCCACTACCACCTCGCCTTCTCGCCCTGGCTGGCGGCCCTGGCCCAGTTCCTGCCCGGTCCGCACGTGCTGGCCCTCTTCGTGGCCGCCTGCTTCGTGCTGGCCGTCCTCTGGTGGACCCCGGCCGGGTTCATGCTCGCCACCCGCAACGTCTTCGCCTGGTCCTTCGACCGCCTGGCGCCGCAGCGGCTGACCGACGTCTCCGACCGGTTCCACACCCCGGTCGTCGCCACCGTCTTCGTCGCCCTGGTGGTGGAGCTGCTCAACGTGCTCAACATCTACGCCGGGCTGGCCGCCTACCTGCTCAACATCATCGCCGTCATGGGCCTGGCCTTCATCGTGGTCGGGATCGCCGCCGCCCTGACTCCGTGGCGGCGGCCGCAGATGCACGCCGGGGCCCCCGCCTGGGCCCAGCGCCGCGTCGGCGGCCTGCCGGTGATCACGCTGGTGGCGACCGTCTCCACCGTGGCCTGGGCGTTCGTGATCTGGGCCGCGTTCACCACTGGCTTCGGGGGCACGCTGGGCGTGGCCCCGATGCTCGAGGCGTTCACCGTGCCGATCCTCGCCGCCGTCTGGTACGGCGCGGTGTGGGCGCTGCGCCGGCGCCAGGGTCTGGACCTGGCCCAGGTCTTCCAGGAGATCCCACCGGAGTGACCGCGGAGCCGGCGCTGGTCGCCGAGGGGCGGCACCTGGTGGAGCAGGCGGGGCAGCGGGGCATCCCGCTGCGCCTGCTGGGCGGGACCGCGGTCTGGATCCACTCCTCGCCGCGGGCCCGGGAGGTGTTGGGCCGCGCCTACCCGGACGTGGACCTGGTCACCCGTCCCCAGCAGGGGCGCGGCCTGCGGGAGCTGCTGCAGGCGTTGGGCTATCAGCCCGAGCGCACCTTCAACGCGGTGCACGGGGCCCGGCGCCTGCTCTACCACGCGCCGGGCGGCGGCCATCACCTGGACGTCTTCCTCGGTCGGTTCGAGATGTCGCACCAGTTGGACCTGGCTCCCCGCCTGGAGGTGGAGGCGGTGACCATCCCCGCGGCGGAGCTGCTCTTGACCAAGCTGCAGGTGGCGGAGCTGAACCGCAAGGACGTTAGCGACGCCGTGATGCTGCTGCTGGACCATGAGCTGGGGGATGCGGACGGCCCCGGCCTGCTCAACGTGGCCCGGATCGCGGAGCTGTGCGCCGGCGACTGGGGCCTTCACACCACCGTCAGTGACAACCTGGTCCAGGTGGGAGCCCGCCTGGACCAGCTCCTGCCCCAGCCCGACCTGCGGGCCCAGGTGCCGGCCAGGGTCGCCGCCCTGGAGGCGGCGCTGCTGGCCCGGCCCAAGACGCTGCGCTGGAAGGCCCGGGCCCGGGCGGGGCGGCGGATCCGGTGGTACGAGACCCCCGAGGAGGTGAGCCGGTGACGACCGTCGTGCCCGCCGGCCCGATCGGGCCTCGCCCCCGCCGCGGAGGATAGGCGCCATCAGCCTCACCCTCTACTACGCCTCCGACTTCCACGGCGCCGACCGGCTCTGGCGGAAGTTCATCAATGCCGCCAAGTTCTACCGGGCGGACATCCTGCTCATGGGCGGGGACATCGCCGGCAAGGCCGTCGTCCCCGTGATCCAGACCGGGGGCGGCTTCCGAGTGCCGCGGCTCGGGGAGCAGCGGGCCTTCACGGAGGACGAGCTGCCGGCCGTCGAGAGCCGGGTCCGCGACATGGGCTTCTACCCCTACCGCACCACCCAGGAGGAGCTGGAGGCCATCGGCAGCGACCACCGCGCCATCGACGCCATCTTCCTGCGGGTGATGGAGGAGAGCCTGGAGCGCTGGCTGGCCCTGGCCGAGGAACGGCTGGCGGGCTCGGGGGTGCGCCTGTACGTCATGACCGGCAACGACGACGAGCCCCGGCTGCGCGACGTGCTCGCCGCCTCCCCGGTGGTGACCGACCCTGAGGACATCACCGTCGACCTTGGCGAGGGGTTCCAGATGGTGGCCAGCGGCTGGGCCAACCCCACCCCCTGGAACTCGCCCCGGGAGATGCCCGAGGCGGAGCTGGAACAGCACCTGGAGCAGCTCATCGCGCCCCTTCACGACCCGGCCCGGGCGGTGTTCAACTTCCACGTCCCGCCGATCCGGACGCCGCTGGACCGGGCCCCGGTCCTCAACGCCTCCCTGAAGCCGGTGGTCAAGGGCGGCGCGGTGATGATGGAGTCGGTGGGCTCGGAGGCGGTGCGGCGGGTGATCGAGCGGCACCAGCCCCTGCTGGCGCTGCACGGCCACATCCACGAGTCGCGGGGCGCCACCAAGATCGGCCGCACGGTCTGCATCAATCCCGGCAGCGAGTACACCGAGGGGGTCCTCCACGGGGCCCTGGCGGTGCTCGACCGCCGCCAGGGACTCAAGCGCTACCAGTTGACGTCGGGATAGGGCGTCCCGGGAGGAGTGAGGATGGACGGACGAAGCTTCGAGCAGCGGCTGCTACAGCAGCGGGCGCGCATGCACGTCACCCCCGGGCAGCTGCTGGAGCGGGTGGAGCGCTCCCCCTACGGACCGAAGTCCAAGGCCATCCTGCGCCAGATGGTGGCCCACGAGTCCACGGGACAGGTGGGCTTCGCCCTCTTCGACTGCCCGCCCGCGATCGTCCGCGGCCAGGGGGCCACGGTCTGGGACGCCGACGGCAAGGCCTACGTGGACATGCTGGCCGGGTTCTCGGTGTCGAACGTGGGCCACGCCCACCCGGCCGTGCTCGCCGCCATCAACGCCCAGGCGGCCGAGCTCATCCACTATTTCGACCTGCCCAACGCCCCCCGGGAGCGGCTGGCCGAGCGCCTGGCGGCGATGGCGCCGGGTGCCGGCCCCAAGCGCGTGACCTTCGGGGTCACCGGGGCCGAGGCCGTCGACCTGGCCATCAAGCTGGCCCGCTGGTACACCGGCGCCCCGACCATCCTGTCCGCCTACGGCGGCTACCACGGGGTGACGGGCGGGACCATGGCGACCACGGCCAAGGGCGGCATGTGGGCCTTCTTCTACCCGGTGGGGCCGCACGACGCCGGCCACGGCAAGATCCCCTACTCCTACCCGTACCGCTGCCCCGTGGGCGCCGAGCCGGAGCACTGCGCCGAGGCCTGCACCAGCTACGTGCGGCGGATGCTCATGGGCAAGGAGTCGCCCTTCGGGGAGCACCGGGGCGGGATCTCCAACGTCGCCGCGGTGCTGCTGGAGCCGATGCAGGCCAGCGCCGGGTACATCATCCCCGGCGACGGCTACCTCAAGGAGATGCGGGCGATCTGCGACGACTTCGGCTTCCTCCTGATCGACGACGAGATCCAGGCCGGCATGGGCCGCAGCGGCCGGCTGTGGGGCTGCGACCACGAGGGGGTGGTGCCGGACCTGCTGGTGGTGTCCAAGGGGCTGGCCAGCGGGATGCCGATCTCCGCCGTGATCGCCCCCGACGAGATCGCGGCCTCCTGGGGGCCGGGCGCGCACGTGGCCACCTTCGCCGCCACCCCGGTGGCCGCCGCCGCCGCGAACGCCACCCTGGACATCCTCGAGAACGAGGGGCTGGTGGCGCGCGCCGCCGCCACCGGGGCCTACTTCCGCGAGCGGCTGGCCGAGCTCCAAGAGCGGCACCCGATCCTGGGGTGGATCGACGCCCGGGGCCTGTTCGTCGGCCTGGAGTTCGTGCGCGACCGCCGGACCAAGGAGCCCGCCGCGGACGAGGCCGGCTGGATGCTCGATCACTGCGTGCGGGAGGGCCTCCTCTTCGAGAAGGGCGGCTACCTCTACAACCGCTTCCAGATGATCCCGCCCCTGACCATCGAGCGGTCGGAGATCGATCGGGCGGTGGCGATCCTGGACGGGGCCATGACCATGGCCGAGACGCGCTCCGGGATCGCCCGCCCGCTGTCGGTCCCGGTGACGGCGGTGACCGGCGGCGCACCGTCGCCCTCACCCGGCTGAGAGGCGGCGGCGCGGCCCCGGCGCTCTCCCGCCGCGCCAGTGCCCAGCGACATCGTGCGCGGGGCGCTGGAGCTCTTCGCGGCCCCGCCCCGGGCGGACCGGGCCGGCTACCAGGCCCAGTTGGCCGCCGTCCTCGACGAGCTGGCGGCGCTCGGGCTCTGCTGCGTCCACACCATGGACCCGCCGGAGACGCTCTTCGCCCTGCAGCGGCCGCGGGAGGCCGGGCGGCTGCCGCTGCTGGTGGTGGTCAACCTGCCGGCGGCGACGCTCGACGCCGGCCGCCAGGCGGCGCACCGCAGCGGCTGGGGCGACGGCCGGCTGCGGGTCTGGGGCGGCAAGGCCTTCCTGGACGGCTCGCTGGGCAGCCAGACTGCGGAGAGGCTCGACGGCAGCGGCGTCGCCCGCCTCCCCGATCCCGAGCCCTCGGAGCTCATCGCCAGCGCCGCCGCCGCCGAGCTGAACGTCTGCCTGCACGCCATCGGCGACCGGGCGGTGCGCCGGGCCCTGGTCGCCCTGGAGGCCGGGCGTCCGCCGTGGCCGGGCCAGCGGCCCCGGATCGAGCACGTCCAGTGCGTCGACCCGGAGGACCTCCCCCGCTTCCGCCGCACCGCGGCGACCGCGTCGAGGCAGCCGAGCCACGCCCCCGGCGACCGCCTGGCAGCCGACCGGCCCTCGGGACCGCGGACCCGCCACAGCCACGCCTGGCGGGTCCTGCGCCGCGCCGGAGTCCCGCTGGCGCTCGGCTCGGACACCCCGTCGCCTCCGCGGACCCGCTCGTGGAGCTCGACGCCGCCACCGGGGTTGGCACCCCGAGCTGGCTCTGACCCGGACGCAGGCCCTGGCGGCGTACATCCGGGGGGGGCGGTTCGCGGCCGGATGGAGTGGGGATGCGGACGGCCGGCGCCCCGCTGCCGCTGCGACCTCACTGTCGTCCACGGGGCCACGGTCGTGGGCGGTCGCGTGGTCCACTCCCTCCCGGCGCCACCACAGGGCTCCGCCCCCGGCGGCGGTCCCGCGGTTCCCCCCTTCGTCCGGCCCGACCTCCGCGGGGCCACCGCTCCCCCGCCGTCGACCGCCCGGCCGGCTGCGGCAACCCCATCGACATTGGCCTGACGTGGTCGGCGGAGAGCACCCGGGCAGCCCCGCCCCCCTGTCGACCCACCAGCCGTAACATACCGACTCAGCCACCACTAATAGGCGACTGATCCACCGCATCGAGGCGACCCGCTTGCTACGATACCCGCCATGCTGGCCCCGATCCCGCCTGATGCGCGCCCCCGCCACCTCCACGATCGCGTCGCGGCGGCGCTCACCGACACCCGCGCCGTCCTGATCGTCGGGGCCCGTCAGTCGGGCAAGAGCACGCTGGCCAGCTTGGCCCTGGCGGACCGCCCGGACGCGGTGCGACTGACGCTGGACGACCCCGCGACGCTCGCGGCCGCCCGCGCCGACCCGGTTGGCTTCATCCAGTCCGACGCCACCGTGTTCATCGACGAGATTCAGCGCGCGCCCGAGCTGCTCCTCCCCATCAAGGCCGCGCTCGACCGGTCCCACCGTCCGGGGCAGTTCCTCCTCACGGGGTCGGCCGACATCCTGGCCCTGCCGCGCGTGGCCGACGCCCTGACCGGACGGATGGAGGTCGTCGAGCTCTGGCCCTTCTCCCAGAGCGAGATCGAGGGACACCGAGCGGACTTCGTCGACCGGACCTTCGCCGGCGGGCCGGACCGGGACAGGAGCCTCCTTGGCAAGCGTGACTACCTCGCCCGTGCGGCCACGGGAGGCTACCCGGAGGTGGTGCGCCGCACCGACGGCAGACGGCGCGCCGCGTGGTTCACGGGCTACGTGAGGACCCTGACCCAGCGAGATGTCCGCGACATCCTGGCGATCGAACGGCCGCGGGAGATGACCCGCCTGCTGCGGGTGCTGGCCGCCCGCAGCGGCCAGCTCTTCAAGCTGGAGCAGGTCGCGCGGGGCGCCGGGCTCCCCGTGACCACCGCTCGGCGCTACATCGACGTCTTGGAGGCCGCCTTCCTGATCTCGACCCTGCGCGGATGGACGAGCCGGCCCACCACCCGCGCGATTCGCGCCCCCAAGCTCTACGTTCGCGACTCGGGCCTCCTGTGCCACCTCCTCGGCATGGGGGCCGAGGCGCTGATGACGATGCCCGCCCATGCCGGTCCGGTGCTGGAGACCTTCGTCGCGATGGAGCTCGCCAGGCAGCTCGGGTGGTCGAAGGTTCAAGCCGACCTGTACCACTTCAGGACCAAGGACGGCGCAGAGGTGGACGCGGTCCTCGAGGCCGCCGATGGGCGCATCGTCGGCGTCGAGGTGAAGGCCGGCGCCACTGTCACCAACGCGGACTTCCGCGGCCTCAGGCTCCTGGCCGACCGGGTCGGCCCGCGCCTCGTCGCCGGCATCGTCCTGTACACCGGCACCGATCTCCTCTCATTCGGAGGGCGGCTGCGCTGCGTCCCCGTCAGCGACCTGTGGGCCGGGACCTGATCCGGGGTCCGGACGGCGGCTCAGCGCCGCCCGCGGCGGGGGACGGCCGGCTTCGGGACAGCTGCCAGCGATCCCCGCCGACCTCCTTGGCCAGCGCCCGCCGCCCGGTGGAGCCGCCCGTGTTCAGGGCGACGCCGATGCTGGCCGGGGCCACCGCCTCCCGGCCGCCCAGGACCACCGGCTGCCGCGGCGCGGCCAGCGCCCTGGCCGCGCTGGCGGTCGCCTCCTCCGGTGAGCCGCTGTCCTCCAGGAGCAGCACGAACTCGTCGCTCCCGAAGCGCGCCACCGTGTCCGTCTCCCGGACGCAGCGCCGGAGCTGGGCGATGAAGTGGTGCGGCTCCCCCGCCTCGTCCCGGACCACCCTCGACGTGATCAGGACCGAGACGAAGTGGCCGTCGGGGTGGCGCAGGCGCTGGACCAGCCGGTCCCCCGCTCTCGGCGCAGGTGCGCGGGGACAATGAGGTCCAGGCTCTGGTCGAGCGCCTCGTCGGCCCGGTGCCCGAACAGGGCCTCAGCCCCCGCGTTCCACTGGCGGATGACGCCTCTGGTGTCGACCACGATCACCGCGTGGCGCTGCACGACCGGCCATCGTGGGCGCCGGGCTCTTGCCCTGGGACCTCACCGGGCCCGTCCCGGGCGGCGAATCTCGTCCGAGCGCGCGATGGCCGGCGCCGTCTTGGCCCCGCGGTCGGCCGGCTGAGCGCCGGCGGCGCGGCCCCCGGGCTCAGCCCCGGGGCAGCCGCAGGAGCAGTTCGAGCGAGTCCGGGTTCTCCAGCGCCGAGGTGTCCCCGCGGGCCTGGCCGGTGGAGAGGATCTCGCGCAGCAGCCGCCGCATGATCTTGCCGCTGCGGGTCTTGGGCAGGGCCGGGACCACGTGGACGCGGCCCGGTCGGGCCATGGCGCCGATGGCCCGCACGATCTGCTCGCTGAGCTCGGCCTCGATGTCGGGATGGTCCTCGGCACGGCCGCGGAGGACCACGAAAGCCATCGGCAGGAGCCCCTTCAGCGGGTCGTCGACGCCGATCACGGCGGCCTCGGACACCAGGGGGTGGTTGAGCAGGGCCGCCTCCATCTCCATGGTGGAGAGGCGGTGGCCGGAGACATTGATGACGTCGTCGACGCGGCCGATGACCCAGTAGTGCCCGTCGCGGTCGACGACGCAGGTGTCGGCGCTGAAATAGGCGCCGGGGAAGCGGCTGAAGTAGGCGCTGAGGTAGCGGCCGTGGTCGCCCCAGACGGTGCGGGTGAGCGAGGGGAAGGGCTCGGTGATGATGAGGTACCCGGGCTGCCCGGGCGCCACCTCCCGGCCCTCGGCGTCGACCACCCGGCCGGCGTACCCGGGCAGCGGCTGGCCGCAGGACCCGGGCTTGGCCGCGGTGAACCCGATCACCGACGAGGTCCAGGCGGTGGCGGTCTCGGTCTGGCCGTAGGTGTTGTTGATGCACAGCGACCCGCCCCCGATGGTGTCCTGGACCCAGTGCCAGGTCTCGGGGTCCAGGGGCTCGCCCACCAGCGCGATCAGCTCCAGGCTGGCAAGGTCGTGGCCCTCCCGGGCCTCGGCGCCGAAGCGGCGCAGCATGCGCAGGGCGGTGGGGGCGGTGAAGACCTTGTTGACCCGGTGGCGGGCGACGATGTCGTAGAAGCGATCCGGCCCGGGGAAGTCCAGCGAGCCCTCGTACACCACCAGGGTGGCCCCGTGGGCCAGGCCGCCGATCAGCGCGAAGATGGGGAAGGTGAGCCAACCGATGTCGGCCGTGCACCAGTAGACATCGTCATCGCGCAGGTCCAGGGACCACTTCACGTTGGCGTAGGTGCCCACCAGGAACCCCAGCCCGGAGTGGACCACGCCCTTGGGGCGGGCCTCGGTGCCGCTGGTGTAGATGACGAACCCCGGCTCGTTGGCCTCCATGGCCTCCGGGGCCCGGGTGGGAGCGGCCCCGGCCATCAGCTGGTGGTACCAGCGGTCCCGCTCCGGGCGCATCGCCACCTCCACCCCGGTGTGCCGCACCACCACGACGTGCTCGACGAACTCCGCCGTCTCGCCCAGGGCCTCGTCGAGGGTGGCCTTCAGGGGCAGCACCCGCCCCCGCCGGCGGCTGCCGTCAGCCACCACCACCACCTTGGGCCGGCAGTCGCGCAGCCGCTGGCTCACGGCGTCAGCGCTGAAGCCGGCGAAGATCACGGTGTAGACCGCGCCCAGCCGGTAGCAGGCGTGCACCGCCGCGAAGGCCTCGGGGATGTTGGACATGTAGATGGCCACCACGTCGCCGCGCCCGACGCCCAGGTCCGCCAGGACGTTGGCCAAGCGGCTCACCTCGGCCAGGAGCATCTGATAGGTGAGGACCCGCTGGGCGCCGTCCTCGCCCTCCCAGATGATGGCCGCCTTGTTGCGCCGCCCCCGGGCCACATGCCGGTCCAGGCAGTTGTAGCTGACGTTGGAGCAGCCGCCGACGTAGTACCGGAAATCCGGCAGGGCCCCCTCGCGCAGCGTCTGCCAGGGGCTGAACCAGTCCAGCTCCAGGGCGATTCGGGCCCAGTAGCCGTCCGGGTCCCGGCGCGCCGCCTCCATGTAGGCCAGGTAGTCCGCGGTGGAGGGGAAGAGGCCCGACGTACGAGGGCCGGGTGCCGGCGGGACCAGGCGGGCCTCGGCGATCATCCGAGCCACACCCGAGGGTTGGGTGGCCTCCGGGTCGTCGCCGGGGGCGCCCGGCGCCGGAGGGGTCTCAGCCATGTGCACCGCCTCCGGTGGGGTCGGGCTCGACTCCGGGAGGTCCAGGCCCCACCATGACTGGTGCGGCAGTATACGCGCCCCCGGAGCTGCGAAGGCAGCGGACGCTCGCGGTGCCGCATTGTGGCCGCGGTGCCGGCCATTGCGTCCGACGGCCCCGGCGCCCAGCGGTGGCGTTGCTCGCCGTTTGACAAAACTATGGACTTCCTCCATAGTTTTGTCATGCCCGGGCGCTGGTACACGGCCCTGTTCGAGATCGCCACCGGACAGAACGGCTACATCACCACTGACGACGTTCGGGATCTCGGCGGCCCGCTCCAGGTCTTGGTCGACATGCACCGCCACGGCCAGCTCGATCGTGTCGCCCACGGTCTGTACCGGTTCCCCGCCTTCCCCTCGGGCCCGTTCGACGAGCTGATGCAGGCAACGTTGTGGCCGCGCCGCCTGGGCGTCATCTCCCACGACTCCGCGCTCGACCTTTGGGATCTCTGCGATGTCAACCCCGCTCGGATCCACGTGACGGTGCCGAGGGCCGCCCGCATCCGGCGGGTTCCCTCCTCCACATATGAGGTCCACGTCCGCGATCTCGACGCCTCCGACGTCACTCGCTTCGAGGGCATCCCCGTGGTCACGGCCGTGCGCGCCATCCTCGACGGGATCGAACGCCATCTGGATCGCCGCCTGATCGACCAGGCCATCGATGCCGCTCGCCGGCGCGGCCTCATCGCGCGCCAGGAGTTCGCCGGTCTCAACGCAGCTGCCCCGTGATGGACCTCCCCGTCAAGGACAGGCCGCCGTTCAACGTCAACGTGCTCGAACGCTGGCTTGGCGAGGCTGCGGGGCAGACCGGCGTCGTCGCGGGCCGGCTCCGGCGTTGGCTCGGCTTCATGGTCGTCGCCGCGATGCTCGATCGGGCTCGGCACGCTGCCGACGGCGAGCCGCTGTTCCTGGTGAAGGGTGGCGTGGCCATGGAGCTGCGCATCGACACCGGTGCGCGAGCGACCAAGGACCTTGATACGGCCTTCCGTGAGAGCATGGAGGTAGTCGCGGACCACCTCGACCCGGCGCTTCGCGCTGGCCACGGTGACTTCACCGCGACACGCACGGAGCTCGAGCCGGTCAAGGGGACCGGCGCCGTTCGCTGCGGCATCAAGCTGGCCTACCGCGGCCGGCCCCTCATCACCGTGCAGATGGAGGTCGCCGAAGTCGAGGGCGGGATGGGACGCGAAATCGATCGCGTCCCCGCCAAGTCACTGAGGCACGTGGGGCTCACCGGCCCCGACACCGTGCCCTGCGTGGCGGTGCGGTGGCAGATCGCGCAGAAGCTTCATGCATGCACGGAGGTATTTGAGGCCGGCGAGAACCATCGGTTCCGCGATCTCATCGACCTGCAGCTCCTGGCCGGCCTCGTCGCCGACGACGAATGGGGCAAGGTGCGATCGGCGTGCCTTGAGGTGTTCACGGGCCGGGTGAAGCATGCCTGGCCCCCCGATGTCACCGTCTACGACTCCTGGAGCGCCGGCTACCGAACCCTCGCCGAGGAGACCCGGTTCTCCCTCGTCGAGCTCGGGGACGCTGCCGAGGCGGTGCGGCGGCTGATCGCCCGTATCGACGCGGCGTGAAGGACATGCCCGCGGACTCCGTGGTGAGCACCGGATAGCCGACGCCGATCCCGCGTGGGCGTGGGCACCCGCGCTGCGGGGACGCGGCGCTACGCGCTGCCCAGGGCCTCGTCCAAGAGCTCGACGATGTCGCGAACGGCCAGCTTGCCGTCGTTCCCTGTCGACTTGACGGCGTCCTCGAAGAGGGAGACCTCGAAGGGGCAGCAGACCGCCAGGGTGTCGGCACCGGTGCCGGCGGCCTCGCGGACCCGCACCTCGGCCAGGCGCTCGTCCACGTGGTCCTTGGCGAAGGCGCTGTTCCAGATGGCGCCCCCGCCCCCGCCGCAGCAGTAGCCCTCGGCCCGGCAGTGCCCCATCTCCACCAGGGTCAGGCCGGGGATGGCCTGCAGCAGCTGCCGCGGCGCCTCGTACTCGCCGTTGTGCCGGCCCAGGTAGCAGGGGTCGTGGAAGGTGGCCCGCCGCTCCGCCGCCGGGTGCAGCGGGAGCTCGCCCAGGCGCTCGGCGAGGAACTGGGTGTAGTGCTGCACCGCGTACCGCCCGCCGAGGGCGGGGTACAGGTTGCGGAAGGCGTTGTAGGCGTGGGGGTCGGGGGTGACCAGCCGGTCGAACTGGTACTTGCCCAGGGCGGCGATGTTGGCGGCGGCGGCCTCCTCGAAGATGCCGGTCTCCCCGGCCAGCCGCTGGGAGTCGGCGACGCACTGCTCCTCCACCCCCAGGATGGCCCAGTCGACGCCGAGCCGGGTCAGGAGGCG
Source organism: bacterium (assembly GCA_021802045.1). Lineage (GTDB taxonomy): Bacteria > Chloroflexota > Dormibacteria > Aeolococcales > Bog-877 > JAKABB01. The sequence continues at coordinate 40,900 of JAKABB010000006.1, read as the reverse complement.
GGCCATGGCCTGGGCCGCGGCCTGGCCCCTTGGGTGGTAGGACCAGTAGCACTCGGTGAAGAGCAGCACCTCCACCGGCCGGCCCAGCCGGCTGAGGACCGGGACCTCGACCCCGGCGCCGGCGGTCCAGTCGGTGCGCTTGCGGGCGCTGAGGCCGAACGGGTTGCCGTGGCGGCTGGTGTTCTCGAAGGCGGTGGCCAGCTCGGGGGTCAGGGTGCGGTCCAGCAGGTAGAGCTCGCGGGCGGCCCGGATGGTGCCGGGGATGTCCACCTCGCGCGGGCACAGCCGGGCGCAGTTGCCGCAGGTGGTGCAGAGCCACAGGTTGGAGCTGCTGAGGAGCTCGTCCTTCAGGCCCCACTGGGCCAGCAGCATCTCCTGGCGCGGCAGGCTGGTGCCCTGGAAGGCGAAGGGGCAGACCGCCGAGCAGGTCCCGCACTGGTAGCAGCGGGTGAAGGAGTCACCGGCCAGCGCCGTGAGCCGGTCGACGAAGTCGAGGTCGGGCCGCAGGGACAGGGGGGCGGTCAGGCCGGTCTCGGGAGGGGTCATCGCCTCAGAATCCCTTCATCGGGTTGGGGCCCAGGGCCACCACGCCCTCGGCGAAGGCGGAGAGGACCTCCGGGAGCCGGTGGGCGTCGGCGATGGAGGTCTCCAGCACCTGGACCCGGTCCTCCTCCAGGGCCAGCCGCCCCAGGGTCTCCCGGACGTTGCTCATGCGGGTGCCCAGCAGCTCGCTGCCCTGGATGAAGTGGCATTGGTAGTTCTCCCCGGAGCGGCAACCCAGCAGGGCCACCCCGTCGTAGCCGCGCTGGACGGCGTCGGCCACCACCACCGCGTTGACCGAGCCCAGGCAGCGCACCGGCACCACCCGGAGGTGGGCCGGGTACTGCCGGCGGTTGATCCCGACCATGTCCAGGGCCGGGTAGGCGTCGTTCTCGCAGGCCAGGACCAGGATCCGGGGCCGGTCGTCGTCCTCGGGCAGATCGACCGCCTTCTGCATCGCGCCCAGCATCTCCACCGAGTAGTCGGGGAAGCTGATGACCTGCACCGGGCAGGCTCCCATGCAGATCCCGCAGCGGCGGCAGCGGTTGGGGTTGAGCTGGGGGTGGCGCTGGTCGTCGAGGTCCAGGGCCCCGAACGGGCACTCCTGGGTGCAGCGGCCGCAGGCGGTGCACTTCTGCATGAAGAACTCGGGCAGGCCCAGGTCGCCCACCCGGGGGTGGACCGCCGCGCCCTGGCTGGCCTTCTCCACCACCTGGAGCGCCTTGAGGGCCGCCGCCGCCCCGTCGCGCCGGCTGGCGGCGACGTCCTGGGCCCGGTGCACGCAGCCGGCGGCGTAGACGCCGGTCCGTCGCGTCTCGAAGGGGAAGCAGAGGAAGTTGGAGTCGAGGAACCCGGCGCGGTGGAGGGGGAGCGTCTCCCCCTGGAGGTACTGCAGGTGGGGGCTGGCCGGTGCCGCCAGCTGCGCCGCCGAGGTCGGCACCATGCCCACGCTGCAGACCACCAGGTCGGCCTCCAGCTGGAGCTCGCGGGCCAGCACCGAGTCCTGGGCCGTGACCAGCAGGGCGCCGTCGCCCCCCTCGGTCACCTGGCTCACGTGACCGCGGACCATGAAGACCCCGCGCTGCTGCTGCACGAACCGGTAGTAGAGCTCCTCCAGCCCCGGGGTCTGCATGTCCTCGTAGACCAGGAAGACCAGGGCCTCGGGGTTGCGCTGGCGCACGTACATGGCCTGCTTCAGGGCCACCATGCTGGCCACGCTGCCCCCGTAGGGGAGGTTGCCGGCGTCGGCCGGGCCGTCGCAGGCCAGCAGGACCACCCGGCGCACCGCCCGGCCGTCCGAGGGGCGGCGGATCTCCGGCGCGGCGGCCAGCTCCTCCATCTGCACCGAGGTGACGACATCGGGCAGGCGGCCCAGGCCGTAGCTGGCGAAGTGCTCGGGCCCGACCGGCTCGAAGCCGGTGGCCAGCACCACCGCGCCTACCACCAGCTCGGAGGCCTGCCCCTCCAGCGTGACCCGGAAGCGCCCGGGCTGCCCCGAGATCCCGGTCACAGTGGTGGAGGTGAGCAGGGTCACCCGGGGGTGGGCCGTGACCCGCTGGACCAAGTCGTCGGTGTCCCACGCCACCAGGGTGTCGAGGGCCTCCGCGCGGGTGGGGTAGCCGCGGTGGATGCGACGCAGGAAGCCGCCGGCCTCCGGGGCCCGCTCGACCAGGGTGACGGCGTGGCCGGCCTCGGCCGCGGCCAGGGCCGCGCTGAGCCCGGCCGGGCCCGCGCCCACCACCAGGGTGGAGCGCTCGTGGTCCGGGGTGTAGGGGGTCGGGGGCTTGGTGTGGCGGGCGCTGGCCAGGCCCATCTGGAGCAGGTCCCGGGCCAGCTCCTCGGTCGCCGGCTCCCCCGCCGGGTGGCTCCAGGCGACCTGCTCGCGCCAGTTGACGCGGCGCACGGTCGCCGGCGGGAAGTTGAAGACCTGGCGGTTGACCCGGGGCGAGCAGGCCGCGATCACCACCGACCCCAGCCCCTGCTCGGCCACGTCCTGGGTGATGAGCTGGGCGTCCTCGAGGCAGAAGGCGGCAGAGGTCCTGGTGACGGCGGCGCCGTCGGCGGCCGCCGCCAGGGCGTCCACGTCCAGGCACTCGCCAATGCCGCAGCCGCGGCACAGGTAGACCCCGGTGGGCCGGTCGGCACTCATGCCCCCACCTCCACCGGGTCCCGCCGCACCGCGGCCAGGGCCCGCATGGCCGCCGCGGTCGCCTCCAGCGTGGTGCTGGCCACGTCCATCGGCGCCCGGGCGCAGCCGGCGGCGAAGATGCCGCCCTCACCCCCCTCCTCGGCCACGAAGCCGAAGGCCTCGGTGGCGATCGCCCCCGCGGGCCGGTCGGCGTCCAGGCTGGACACCATGCCGGTGGCCAGGACCACCAGGTCGACCGCCGTCCGGCTCATCTCTCCCGACACCATGTCATCGGCGACGACCACCAGCCGACCGCTCTGGGGGTCGGCCAGGATGTCGGCCACCTTGCCCTTCACCGCTCGCACCCGGGGGTCATCCAGCACCGTGCTGGCGAAGGCCTCGTAGGTCCCCGGGGTGCGCAGGTCGATGTAGAACACGTGGGCCCGCGCCTGCGGGTTGCGCTCCAGGAGCAGGCTGGCCTCCTTGAGCGAGGCCAGGCAGCAGATGCTGGAGCAGTAGGCCAGGTGGAGCCGGTCCCGGGAGCCGGCGCACTGGACGAAGGCCACGCTCTGGACCGGCGAGCCGTCCGAGGGGCGCAGGAGCCGCCCCTGGGTGGGGCCGTTGTCGGCCAGCATGCGCTCGAACATCACGTTGGTGACCACGTCCGGGTAGTGGCCGTAGGCCAGGTTGGTGATGGCCTGGGCGTCGTACGGCTGCCAGCCGGTGGCCACGATCACCGCCCCCACCTCCAGCTGGATGGTCTCCTCGCCCATGTGGAGGTCGATGGCCTGGTAGGGGCAGGCCCCGACGCAGCGGGCGCACTCGTCGAAGAGGCAGCTGTCGGCGTCGATGGCGTAGCGCATGGGGAAGGCCATCTCGTGGCCCAGGAAGATGGTCTTGGTGGTGCTCATCCCGTAGTCGAAGGGATTGGGCCGGGACACCGGGCAGACCTCGGTGCAGGCCCCGCAGGCGGTGCAGCGGTCGTTGACGAAGCGGGGCCGGCGGCGGACCGTGACCCGGTACCGTCCCGCCCGCCCCTGCACCTCCTGCACCTCGGCCATGGTGAAGAGGCGGACGGCCGGGTTGTCCCGCAGCCGCTGGAAGTTGATCTCCAGGCCGCAGGTCGGGGGGCAGAGCTTGGGGAAGTACCGGGCCAGCTGGGCGACCCGGCCGCCCAGGTGAGGGCCCTTCTCGACCAGGAACACCTGGGCCCCCGCCTCCGCCGCCTCCAGGGCGGCCGTGATCCCGGCGATCCCCCCGCCCACCACCAGGATGCTGTCGGACGTGCTCGAGCCCGGGCTGCTGCCTGCCATCGGGGCCTCAGTCGACGACCGTGTGGTGGGGGTGGGTCTCCAGGCTCCACTGGTCGCTGGCGGCGTCGTAGCGGGAGTTGACGAAGACCCGCCAGTTCTCGTCGTCGAGCTTGGGGTAGTCCCCGCGGTAGTAGTAGCCGGGCCAGCGGGTCTCCTGGCGGTAGAGCACGTGGCGGGCGTGGGCCTCGGCGCAGCGGATGCGGTCCCACAGCTCCCAGCAGCGCAGCAGCTCGTGGCGGTCGCGCGCCGCCACCCGGGCCATGTCCTCCTTGAGCATCCCCAGCAGCTCCAGGCCCCGCAGGAGGGTGGGCTCGTTGGTCATGAAGTTGGCGCCCAGGCCGGCCACGTATTCGTCCATCAGCTTCTGCAGGCGCATCAGGCCCTGCTTGGGGTAGAAGTAGTTGGGGTTGACGTCCGCCTTGGTGGAGCGTCCCTGGAACTCCTCGAAGACCCGGTAGGGCTGGAAGAGGGTCTCGATCACGGTGCCCACCTGGCCATCGTCCACGCTGGGCCGGTCGCCGTTGTCCTCGATGAAGGCGATGGCGCCCTTGGCCGCCAGCCGGCCCTCGGTGTACGAGCCGGAGGAGAACTTGTGGGCCGAGGCGCCCACGCCGTCCCCGGCCGCGAAGAGGCCCGGGACGGTCGTCATCCGGTTGTAGCCCCAGAAGTAGCCGTCGCGGGCCAGGTCCTCGGGGCCGCTGACCCAGGCGCCGGTGGCCGAGGAGTGGGAGCCCATCAGGTACGGCTCGGTGAGGGTCAGCTCGGAGGGCCGCAGGGCGGGGTCGATGTTGTTCGAGGCCCACAGCAGCGCCTGGGACATGGTCATGTCCAGGAAGTCCTCCCAGGCGTCGGCCTCGATCTCGCGCACGGCCTTGGGGTCCATCCCCTGGGTCAGGGCCTGGAGGGCGTCGTCGGTGCGCATGTAGTGCGGGCCCCGGCCCTGGGCCAGGTCCAGCAGCATCTGGTGGTTGCGCAGCGGGGTCGGGATGGGCCGGCCCTGGCCGTACGGGGGGAAGTCGTCGAGGGCGGCGGCCTGGGTCTCCTCGTAGAGCTCGCCGTAGGCGTTGCGGACCTTGCCCTTGAAGAGCAGGAACCACATGCCCACCGGGCCGTAGCCGTCCTTGAAGCGGGTCACCACCAGGCGGTGCTCCATCTGGGTCATGGCCGCTCCGGCCTGGATCATGAGCGCGTAGGCCGACCCGGTGTTCCAGGGGGCGTACCAGATGCGGCCCAGGCCCTCGCCGACCGCGTGGGGGCGGAAGACGCCGGTCGCCCCGCCGGCGGCGGAGATGACCGCCCGGGCCTTGAAGACGTAGATCTTGTGCTCGCGCACCGAGAAGCCCACGGCCCCCGAGGCCCGGCCCGTGCGCTCGTCCTTCAGCAGGTGGGAGACGAAGATCCGCTCGTAGACGTTCTCCGGTCCGATCGCCTTCTTGGCGGCCTCCGCCACCAGGGGCTTGAAGGACTCGCCGTGGATCATGACCTGCCAGCGGCCCTCGCGCTTGTAGCGGCCGTCCTCGGTCTTGAAGAAGGGCAGGCCCCAGTCCTCGAACATGTGGACGGTGGAGTCCACGTGGCGCGCGATGTCGTAGACCAGGTCCTCGCGGCAGAGCCCCATCAGGTCCTGGCGCACGTAGCGGACGAAGTCCTCGGGCTGGTTCTCGCCCCAGCGCATCCCCATGTAGCAGTTGATGGCCGACAGGCCCATGGCCACCGCGCCGCTGCGCTCCACCGCGGCCTTCTCCACCAGGGTGGTGCGCAGGCCGTGGGCCCGGGCCCAGTAGCCGGCCTCCCAGGCGGCGCCGCAGCCCGCCATGCCGCCGCCCAGGATGAGCAGGTCCGTCTCCACGACCTCGACGTCTGGCTCGTTCATGCCGTCCTCCCCTCCGGTACTGGCAGCGTGTCGACGCCCAGCCACAGGTCCTCACCGCACAGGTGGGGGTCCTTGAGCCGGGCCGGGTCCGGCACCGGGGCGCCCCGGTGCGGGTCGATCGATCCCCAGGCCGTACTGCGGATGGGGAACTTGAAGCGCTTGATCCGGTGGTCGCGGAACTGCACCGTCCACATGATCGACTCCGTGCCGCGCAGGGGGGTGAGGCTGGCGCCCAGGGGCACCACGTCCGAGTAGCCGCGCATGGCGATGGCCGACTGGGGGCAGGTCTTGACGCAGGCGTAGCACTCCCAGCACTGATCCGGCTCCTGGTTGAAGGCCTGGCCCATGGCCGCGTCCAGCACCATCAGGTCGTTGGGGCAGATGTAGGCGCAGGCCGGCTTGTCCAGCGCCTTGCAGCCGTCGCACTTGTCAGGGTTGACGTAGGTCGGCACGGCTCACTTCTCCTCGTGGTCTGACGCGGGTCCGTCGGTGGGCGCGGGGCTGGCGGCCGCCGGTTCCGCGGCGGCGCCAGCGTAGTACTCGGCCAGGATCGACAGCACCTCCGGGCGGCTGAAGTGCGCCGGGACCGGCTCCCCTTGGGCCAGCATCCGCCGCAGGTCGGTCCCGCTGATCAGCAGGCGCGAGCTGGGGTCGTGGGGGCAGGTGCGGGTGGAGGCCATGCCGTCGCAGGCCGCGCAGTGGAAGGTCCAGTCGATCGGCAGGGGCACCAGCTCCAGGGAGCCAGGGGGCACCTCATGGAAGATGCGCTGGGCGTCGAATGGTCCGTAGTAGCTGCCGACGCCGGCGTGGTCCCGGCCCACGATCAGGTGGCTGCAGCCGTAGTTCTGGCGGAACACCGCGTGCAGCAGGGCCTCCCGGGGGCCGGCGTAGCGCATCTCCATGGGGTAGCCGGCCTGCACGCAGGTGTCCGGCACGAAGTAGTGGCTGACCAGGGCGTCGATGGCCCGCACCCGGACCGGGGCCGGGATGTCCCCCTCCTTGAGGCGGCCCAGCAGCTGGTGCACCAGGAGGCCGTCGCACACCTCGATGGCGACCTTGGCCAGGTACTCGTGGGCTCGGTGCATGGGGTTGCGGGTCTGGAAGGCGGCCACGGTGCTCCAGCCCTTCTCCTGGAACAACTGCCGGGTCTCGGCCGGGCGCAGGTAGATGTCGGGGTACTGGGTCGGGAAGGAGCCCTCGGAGAGCACCCGCACCGGCCCTCCCAGGTTGACCGGTCCCTGCTCCAACACCTTGGCCACGCCCGGATGGGACGGGTCGGTGGTCCGGAAGACCGCCTGGCACTCGTGCTCGCGGTCGGCGCTGTACCGCTCCTCGACCCGCATGATGCCCATCAGCTCGCCGCTCTCCCCGTCGACCAGCGCCGCCTCCTGGCCCTCGGCGACGCGCTCGGCCGCCGCGGCCTCGGCCGACAGGGTGATGGGGATGGGCCAGAAGGTGCCGTCGCCCAGGCGCATGTGGTCGCAGACGCTGCGCCAGTCGCCGGCGCCCATGAAGCCGGGCAGCGGGGTGAAGGCCCCGATCCCCAGCATGATGAGGTCCGAGGTCTCGCGCGAGGTCATGGGCAGGGTCGGCAGGTGGGCGGCCCGGTCGCGCTCGCCGGCCCGCTCGGCCGGCGGGACCAGCCGCGGCTGGAGGGTGCGGGCGGGGCCGTGGGGCGGGACCAGGGTCATGCCGGCTCCGCCGCCCCGGGCCGGGGCGCGAGCCAGGTGGCGGTCTCGATGTAGTGCCGGACCGCGTGGCGCCAGGGCACGCGCAGGCGCTCCAGCTCGGCCACCGGGCGGGCGCGATCGTAGTCCACCCGCCGCCACGACACCTCCCAGCTCGGCTCGGGGCCCGCCGGCTGGCGCTCCAGGACGGCGTAGCTGGGCCGGGGGTCGCCGTCCAGGGGCCATCCCACGCTGCCCACGTTGACCACCTGCCCCTCCGGCAGCCGGCGGGCGAACGGCTGATGGGTGTGCCCGCACAGGAGCGACCCCCCGCGAGCGTGGGCGGCGAGCTCAGCCTGCGGGGTGTCCGGCCACAGGCCGTGCTCGTCGTCGCCGGGGGCGGCGTGCACCACCAGCCAGTCCCCGAATCGCGCCGACGGCGGCAGGCCGCCCAGGAAGCGCAGGCGCTCGTCGCCCAGGCGCTCGCGGCTCCAGCGCAGGGAGTCGGCCTGCTCCGGGGCCCGGGCCGCCCCCGCGGTGGCGCTCTCGGCCAGGTAGCGGTCGGTGTTGCCGCGGACGATGAGGGCGTCGAGCGCGCGCACCCGATCGACCGCCTCCACCGGGGCCGGGCCATGCGCGGCCAGGTCCCCGGCCACCACCAGGGCGTCACAGCCCCGCTGGGCCACGTCGCGCAGCACCGCGTCGAGCGCGTAGACGTTGCCGTGGATGTCCGAGAGGACGCAGATCCGGTCCGCGGCGCGGGAGATGGTCATGCGTGGGGGGTGCGGCCGGGCCCCGACCGCCGGCGGTGGGGCCGATGGGGAGCCGGGGACGGGGCCCGGCGGCTGGCGGATCGCTCCGCAGCACCGCAGGTCCGACGGGTCATCGGTCAGGACCCGGGCGACCGCGCCGGGGCGCGATCCGCGGGCCAGCTGGCCGACGGTGGCCGTGAGGCACCGCCAGCATGCACATCACGGGACATCTTGGCAGCGCCCGCCGGGCCCAGTCACGCCCGCCGCAAAAATCCCCCCGCCGGAGGAGACGTTCTCCCCGCTTCGGGGGGGATGCCCTCACCACGGCCCCCGGCCCCGGCGGCCGGCCGGGGCCGGGGCCCCCTCACCGGGGAGGGCCCCGATGGCCGTGCGCAGGGCCTCGGTCGCGGCGTGGACCACGTCGTCCGGAGCCACCCCCGGGGCCTCCAGCCGGCTCCAGACCGCGGCCACGCGCTGGGCCAGGCCCTCGGGGGAGGCGGGCCCGAGCAGCGCCGCCTCCATCTGGGCGGGGGCGTCGCCGATGGCGTAGAAATCCCCGCTCACCAGGGAGTCGACGACGGTGTCGCCGGCCACCACCAGGGTGACCCGCACCAGGCCGCCGGGCGCCTTGTGGTCGCCGTGGCCGAGGTAGACCTGCCCGGTGATGCGCAGGGGCTTGCGGGGCCGGCCGCCGAGGCCCACCTCGTCGACCCAGGCCCGGCTGCGCATCCGGGGCACCCATCTGCGGTAGCCGGCGAGCTCGCGGGCGTCGGGGCGGCCGGGGACCAGCCGGGCCCCGAGGGTCTGCTCGAAGGAGGCGACCAGCTGCCGCCGCACCGTCCGCGGCGGCACCGGGTGCCCCAGCTCCTTGCGCAGGCTGCTGACGTAGGTGTCGATGGCCCCCGCCACCTTGTCCCGCATCTTCTCGTCGGCGATGCGCAGCACGCTGGCCGCGGCCCGGGCGTCGAAGTCCAGGATGATCGAGCCCACGAAGACGAAGCGGTGCCCGATGGTGGCGGCCCCGAGGCCGCCGATCTTGCGGCCGTCGACCTGGAGGTCGTTGACCGGCGCGAAGTGGGCGCCGCTGACCCCCAGCTGCCGGTAGCAGTCGACCGGGGCCCGGGCAAAGTGCTCGAAGGCGTCGTGGATGCGAGCGGGAACCTCCCGCGGGCGCCACACCAGCTGGAAGAAGACCTGGTTGCGGTCCAGGTAGACCGCTCCCCCCCCCACCTCCCGTCGCAGGATCGGCAGGCCCAGCCGCCGGCAGGCGGCCTCGTCCACCTCACGGCCCAGCTCCTGATGGCGGCCGATGCACACGTAGGGCCGCCGGGGCCGGCACAGGATGAGCGTGTTGGGGTCGGTGGGCCGCATGGTGTCGGCCAGGGCGTGGTACAGCGTCTGGCTCTGGGTGTACGAGCACAGGCCGAGGTCGATCAGGCGAACGTCGTCCACCGAGCTCCCCCTGCGCCCGCCCCTAGAATCGGGCCGTGTCCGAGGCGGCGCCGCTGGCTCGACCTCTGCGCCCGCCCTTCCGCACGCTGCCGCCGGGGCTGGTCATCGCGGAGAGCCTGACGCTGCGGCCGGTGGTCAGGGCCTGGGCGGTCGGCCCCGGCGGCCGCCTGCTGGTGGCCCGCGACCAGGGGGGGCCGCACCTGGCCGAGCTGGGCCCGGATCGCCGCTACCGGCGCCGGGCGGCGCTGCCCCATCCGGCCCACCGGATCTACCCCGTCCCCGGCGGATGGACCTGGCTGCGGTGCTGGCCGGGACCCCTGGCGGAGCGGGCGGGCGGGCGGCCCTTCGCCCGGGAGCTGCAGCCGGTCGGCCCCCGCGGCCGGCTGGGACCGCTCCTCACCGTCACCGGGGCCCTGGTGGAGGTGCTGCCGGCGGGCGACCGGGTCCTGGTGGTCAGCGCCGGCGGCACCCTCTCGGCCCACGCCCCCGACGGGACCCGTCTCTGGGCCCGGGCGGTCCCGGGATGGCCGGCCTCGCCGGAGTCCCGCGTCTGGATCGACCAGGGTGGGCAGCGGATCTGGTCCTCCGAGCGGGACGGCCTGACCGAGCTCAGCCCCGATGGGGTGGAGCGCTGGGCCTGGCGGGCCCCCAGTCCGGGCGCGTTCGCCCTGGAGCCCGACGAGGTGGTGCGCGCGGCCGCCACCACCCTCGGGGTGGCGCCGGACACCGGCCCCAGCGAGCTGCGGCGGGCCTACCGGCGCCGGGCCTTCGAGACGCACCCCGACCGCCATCCGGGCCTGCCCGGGGCCGAGGAGCTCTTCAAGGCGGTGGCCCACGCCTACGCGGTCCTGACCCGGACCGGCGAGCGCGACCGGGAGCAGGGGCATCCCCTGGGCAGTGCCTTTCTCCGCGTCACCGGGGCCTGGCCGGCGGGGCCGGGGGCGGTCTGGGTGGCGACGGCGGACGGCGGCTGGTTCCGGCTCCAGGACGGGCGGGCCTGCGAGCGGGGGGCCCTGCCGCGTCAGGCCCCGGCCACCCTGGCGGTGGGCGAGGACGGCCGGCTGCTGGCCCGCGGCCAGGCGGGCCAGCTCTGGCAGGGCGAGGTCCCAGTCCCGATGCCGCCGGGCTGGGGCTACCAGCTGCGCCGGGCGGGCGACTGGCTGGTCGCCTACGGGCGCGACCGCCTGGTGACGGTCGACGGGGCCGGACGCGCCGTCGGCGTCGAACTGGACCGGCCCGCCCAGACGGTGTGGGCCGGCGAGGAACTCCATCTCTTCTTCCCTGAGGGGGACTGCTGGCGGCTCAGACCTGGTAACCCTGCTCCTCCAGCATCTCCTCCATGACGTCGCCCAGGATCATGTGGAGACCGGCGTCGATGGCCTTGATCATGTCCAGCACGCCGGTCAGGTGCCAGATCAGGTAGAGCTCGGTGAGCGTCTTGTCATTGACCTCCCAGGCGGTGCTGGTGGTGTGCAGGGTCTCCGGGGGCAGGGCCTTGCGCCAGAGCTGGAGGTTGGCGGACACGTCGCGGGTCTCCGGGCCCCAGTCGGGGAAGGCCTCGGGCTGGATCATGTCCGGGGACACCTGGGTGCCGGTGCCCATGATCTTGTAGATGATCCGGCCGTACCCCTCGAGCGCCTCCTTGGCGCTGCGCAGGCCGTTGTTGACCGCCACCTCGCGCATGATGGTGATGATCCCGCCGGGGTTGTTGCCCCGGGGGCAGCGCAGGCAGCTGAAGCACTGGGAGCAGTCCCAGACGTCACGGTTCATCTGCTCCCAGACCAGTTCCACGTCCTGGCGCGCCACCGCCTGGGTGATCTTGCGGGGGCTGAAGTCGTAGAAGCGCGCCGACGGGCAGGCGGCGACGCAGATCCCGCACTCGTAGCACCCCTTGAGGAAGCCGGGGAAGCGGATGTCGGCCTCGATCTCCGCGAAGACGCGTTGCTTCTCCTCCAGGGTCGCCGCCGGGACGTCGGTGGCCGTGGTCACTTGGTTCGGCGCAGCAGGAAGCGGAAGACCTTGCCCTCCTGCTCCACGCTCAGCAGGTCATGGCCCATCCGGCGGCTCCACGTCTCCATGTCCGGCTTGGAGCCGGGGTCGTCGGCCAGCATCAGCATGGTCTGGCCCACCTCGATCTCCTTGATCGCCTTGGAGACCTTGAGGATGGGCATGGGGCAGAGCATGTGCTGGCAGTCCAGGATCTTGTCAGGCGCCTCGGTCGGCATCACGTTCTCCTCCCTGCGCGTGCGGTTGGGGCTTGCGGTCCACGGTCCCGGCGCTCCCACTCTGGAGCTGGGACCAATCCAATGGCTCTCCCTTGACCACCCCGTGCTTGACCCAGGACGGCGAGAGCCGCCAGCAGGTGCTGCACACCCGCTTGCCGGGGTCGACGGGCATGACCTGGCAGAGCATGCACAGCGTCTCAGTCGGCACAGCGGTAGCACCGGATCTGATCGCGGTCGATGCGGGCCTTGAACGCCGGCCAGGCCTCGGCCCCCGGGGTGAGGGCGGCCAGCTCCGCCTCGGGCTGGCTGGGCCGCAGGCGCACCAGCCAGCCCGCCCCGTAGGGATCGCGGTTGGCCACCAGGATGTCGCGGTCGAAGGCGGCCTGGTTGTGGGCCACGATCTCGCCGCTGATGGGGGTCGGGAAGGGCCCGACCCACTTGGCGCTCTCGATGGTGGCCGCCGACTGGCCCGCCCGCAGCACCCGCCCGGGGGCCTTGAAGAGGACGCTGACCACCTTCCCGGACCGGGTCTGGGCCAGGTCGGTCATGCCCAGGGTCACGGTGCCGTCCTCCTCCAGCCGGACCCAGACGTCGCGCTCGACGTCGTAGGCGAGCTCGGGCGGCACCTGGCAGCCCATGTAGACCTGGGTCGGCACGTCCACGGCATCAGCTCCCGCAATCGATTCCCTCCGCCTCCAGCAGGCGGCGGTAGGCCGCCACGCCGTCCGCGCCCGTCACCAGCTCGCTGCTGTCCTCGTCCCAGTTGCTGGGGCTGACGCGGACGATCCAGTTGCCGTAGGGATCCTGGTTGAGGATGCCGGGGTTCGACACCGGCACGTCGTTGACGGCCAGGATCTCGCCGCTCAGCGGGGTGGGCACCGGTCCCACCCACTTGGAGCTCTCCACGGTCCCCGCGCTCTGCCCCTTGGTGATGGTGCGGCCGGCGCGCTTGGGGGTCACCACGATCACCTTGCCCGCCAGCTTCTGGGCCACGTCGGTGATCCCGATCAGGGCGTTGCCGTCCGGCTCCCGTCGCACCCAGACGTGCTTCTCGACCAGGTAGAGGAGGTCGTCGGGGATGTCGCAGTTGTTGACCGTGCTCACGGTGTGTCCTCCAGCGTGGCCGTCTCGGCCTGCGCCTCAGTGTGGGTTGCCCAGTGGTAGAGGAGCAGGTCGAAGCCGACGAGGCGGATCTCGTCGGCGAACTTCTCCAGAAAGGCCTGATCGTGGCCGTGCGGGTTGACCTCCCGGGTCAGCCCCTCGGGACAGACCGGGCAGTTCACGTCGAAGTACATCTGCGCGCCGTCGCGGCGGGTCTGGAGCCTGTCACCGTGCTCGGCCAGCATGTGGGCGTGGAGCCGGGGGCGGCTCCCCGCCGTCGTGCAGAACGGGCACCTCAAGCCGACCCCGTCCCGGCCGCGACCGCGATGGCCGGCTCCAGCACCGCCAGCAGCCCGCCCAGCAGCGCCGTCCCCGCCAGGGTCCCCGAGCTCGGGTCCCACACCGCCAGCCCGGCCTGGGCCAGGGTCTGGAGGGTCAGCTGGCCGGGCACGTCGGAGGGCGGGACCACGGTCGCCCCGCCCTCCAGCCGTCGGGCCAGGGCGTACCCCGGCCCGCAGCCGAGGGCGGCCAGGGCGTGGCGCAGCGCGGCCTCGGCGTCACCCCGCGGGTCCGCGGCCGGAGCGGTGGCCTGGGGGTACGTCTCCAGGGCGCGCAACCGATCCCCCGCCCGGTGGAGGGCGGTGACGCGGCCGGCGAGCGCGGTGCCGAGGTCGGTCTCCACAGGTTGGGCGCTCATGCTACCGCGGCCGGTTCCAGCGAGAGGGCCATCTCCGTCAACTCGATGACGTCCTTGACCTGGATGCGGTCCTCCATGCCCAGGGACTGGACCGCGGCGGTGTACATGACCACGTCCTTGGGGCAGGCCACCACGAAGTAGTCGGCGTCGCCCAGGGCCACTGCCTCCCGGATCCGGTTCTCGCTGGGGCGCTCGGTGACCCCGGTGTCGTCCATCCAGATGCGCCCCCCGCCGGCACCGCAGCAGAAGCTGTTCTCGCGGCAGCGGCCCATCTCGTGGACCCGGAGCCCGAGCCTGGCCAGGACCTGGCGCGGGGCGTCGAAGCCGCCGTTGTAGCGGCCGAGGTAGCAGGGGTCGTGGTAGGTGGCCACCCGCTCCAGGGGCCGCTCCGGCTTGAGCGCCCCGCTGGTCAGCAGCTCTTCGAGCAGACGGGTGTAGTGGATCACCGGGTAGGTGCTGCCCAGCGTGCGGTACTCCTGGGCCAGGGCGTTGAGGCTGTGGGGGTCGGTGGTCATGATCCGCTGGAAGCTGCACTTGCCCAGGGTCTCCAGGTTGTGCTGGGCCAGCATCTCGTAGAGGCCCTCCTCGCCCACCCGGCGCACGTCGTTGCCGGTGTTGCGCTCGGCCTCGTAGAGGATGCCGAAGTCCACTCCGGCCCGCTGCAGGATCCGGGCCAGGGCCCGGGTCATGGGCTGGACCCTGGGGTCGTAGGAGGCGAAGTCGCCCACGAACCACAGCACGTCCACCGCCTGCTTGCGCGCGTCCTTGACCTCGAAGCCCAGCTCACGGGTCCAGCGGGCCCGCATCCGCTCCGACTGGTTGAAGGAGTTGCCGTGCTGGGTCAGGCTGGCGAGGGTGTCCTGCAGGCGCGGCTCCATCCGGCCCTGCTCCACCAGCTGCCGGCGCATGTCGACGATCTTGGGCACGTGCTCGATGTGCAGCGGGCAGACCTGCATGCAGGCCCGGCAGGTGGTGCAGGACCACAGCGTCTGGTCCAGGATCCGCCCCCCCAGGAGTTCGCGGCTGCCGCCGTCCGCCGCCTGGCGGTGCCCGCCGATGCCCTCGGCATCCAGCAGCTGGTCCCGCAGGTCCATGATCAGCAGCTTGGGGCTGAGCGGCTGCCCGGCGGCGTGGGCCGGGCACACCGCCTGGCAGCGGCCGCACTCGGTGCAGGCGTAGAGGTCCAGCATCTGCTTCCAGCCCAGCTGGTGCACGTCCTTGACGCCGATCGAGGGCTGGCTCAGGTCGGCGGCGGGCAGCACCCCGTTGGGTTGGAGGTTGCGGAAGAAGATGTTGGGGATGCCGACGAAGATGTGCAGGTGCTTGGAGGTGGGGATGTAGGCCAGGAAGGCCAGGACGGCCAGGACGTGGGTCCAGTAGAAGATGGCCGCCGGCAGCTCGGCCGACCGCCCGTGGATGCCCACCAGGCCGAAGAGGGCGGCCAGGCCCGAGCTCACTGGCCGCCAGGGGGCGGAGGGGTCGGTGCCGGTGGCGACCCGGAAGGCGTTGTGCAGGAGCATGTCGAAGACGACCGCGAAGATCAGGGCCAGGATGATGGTGGCGTCCTTCTCGTTGGAGCCCCGGAACCGCTCCGGCTTGCGCACGTAGCGGTTGTAGGCGGCCATCGCCAGGCCCACCATGACGATCACGTCGAAGAGGTCCTGGAGCAGGGCGATCCAGGTGTTGCCCCCGATCGGGGCCAGGCTGAAGCCGGGGACCAGGCCCTGGCCGAAGGCCTGCACGATCCCGGTCAGGAGGATGACGAAGCCGCTGAAGATGAACAAGTGCAGGGTGCCGGAGTAGCGGTTCTTCAGCAGCCGGGAGTGGCCGCCGACGTTGGTCACCACGCCCCACAACCGCTGGCCGACATGGTCCAGGCGGTCCTCCCGCGGGGCCTGGAAGAGCGGGCGCAGCAGGCGCTGGAAGCGGTACCCGGCCCAGGCCAGGGTGGCGATCAGCAGGACCGCCAGGACGATGGCTGTGGGCGTCATCTCAACTGGCCTGGAGCCGCTCGGTGAGGGCGGGGAGGAGGTCGAAGAGGTCGCAGGTGCTGCCGAAGTGGGCCACCTCGAAGATCGGCGCGTTGGCGTCGGAGTTCACCGCCAGGATCAGCTCCGCCTCGCGCATCCCCTCCAGGTGCTCGGGGGCCCCCGAGATGCCCACCGCCACGTAGAGCTTGGGCTTGACCGTCATGCCCGACTTGCCGACCTGGCGCGCCTTCGGCAGCCAGCCGCTGTCGACCACGGGACGGGAGGCGCCGAGCTCGGCCCCGAGGGCGGCGGCCAGCTCCTGGGCCAGCTCCAGGTTCTCCGGGCCGCCGATGCCGCGGCCCACGCTGACCAGCCGGTCGGCCCGCCCGATGTCGATGCCCCCCGAGGGGGCGGTGGCGGCGATGAAACGGGTGTGGAGCGATCCCAGGGTGGCCGGGGCGGCCAGGGTCGCCTCCGCCGCCTTGCCCCCGGACTGGCCCTCGGCCCCGGGGAAGGCGCCGGCCACCACGGTGAAGACCCCGGGGCCCTCGGTGCGGGTGGTGGCCACCAGCTTGCCCCCGTACACCTGGCTGTGGGCCACCACCGCTTCCCCATCCACCGCCAGCCCGGTGCAGTAGGCGACCAGCGGGCGCTGGGTGGCCGCGGCGGCCCCGGCGGCGACATCGATCCCGGCCGAGGTGTTGCCCACCAGCACCACCTGGGGATCGCGGCTGCGGATCGCCTCCGTCAGGGCTGCGACGTGGGCCTCCGGCAGGTAGGGCGAGAGCGCCGGGTGCTCCATCCGCAGGATGACGTCCGCCGCGCCCAGGGCGGGGGCCAGCTCCGCGGTCGCCCCCGCCGCGACCAGGGCCTCCACCTCGCCCCCGAGCCCGGCGGCCAGGCGGCGCGCGGCGCCCAGCAGCTCGAAGGCGATGGGCGCCACCCCGGTCTCGGAATTCTCGACGTAGACCAGCACGTTGCCCATGGCTAACCCCTCAACAGCCCCCGCTCCCGGAGCAGGGCCTCGATCTTCTCCGCCACCTGGTCGGGACTGCCGGTCAGCATCTCCGCGCCGCGGCCGGCCTCCGGCTTGGCCAGCTGGGTGACCGCGGCGCCGCCGGTGCCGGCGCCGGCACCGGCGGTGGCCGTCTCCAGGGCCCCCGAGGCCATCGCCTGCCGCAGCCGGCTGACCGGGACGTAGCGCGGCGGCTGGGGGGCTGCCTGGACCCCGATCACCGCCGGGAGGTCCACCTCCAGGGTGGCCATCCGGCCGCCGGCGTACTCCTGCTGCACCCGCACCGCCGCGCCGGCCACCTCCACCTGGCTGACCACGCTGACGTGGGGCCACCCCAGCTCCGCGGCCAGGAAGGGCGCCATCTGGCCGAAGAGGTCGTCCGCCGCCTGGACCCCGGTCAGGACCAGGTCCGGGCCCAGGTCGCGGATGGCCCCGGCGAGGGCGGTGGCGGCCCGGCGGGAGTCCAGCGGCTCCTGGGTGCCGGCGTCGACCTTGAGGGCGCGGTCGGCGCCCCGGGCCACCGCGGCGTAGAGCACCTGGTCGATCCCCTCGCCGTCGAGGGCCACCACGCTGACCTGGGCCCCGCCCGCCTCCTTCAGGAGGACGGCCTGCTCCAGGGCGTGGTCGTCGAACTCGTTGAGCTTCATCTTGACCCAGGCCCGGTCGAGGCCGGTGCCGGCGGCGTCGACCTCCAGCTCCTCGACCAGGTCGGGGACCTGCTTGACCACTACCGCAATGTGCATGGACTGCCTCCCATCAGCGCAGGGCCTCGTCGACCAGCTCGATCACGTCGCGGACCAGCAGCCGACCTTCGTTACCCGTGGACTTGACCGCATCCTCGAACCGCGACACCTCGTAGGGGCAGCAGACCACCAGCATCTCCGCCCCCGTCTCCACCGCCTCCCGCACCCGCCGCTCGCTGAGACGCTCCGTCACATGGTTGCCGGTGAAGCTGTCCAGCCACATCCCGCCGCCGCCGCCGCCGCAGCAGTAGCCGTTGGCCTTGCAGCGGAACATCTCGGTGAACTGCAGCCCGGGGATCTGCCGGATCATCTCCCTTGGGGCGTCGTACTCCCCATTGTGGCGGCCCAGGTAGCAGGGGTCGTGAAAGGTCACCTTGTAGTCCAGCCGCCGCTTCCAGGGCAGCTGGCCCATCAGCGGGGCCAGGAACTGGGTGTAGTGCTGGATCGGATACTCCGCCCCCAGCTTGGGGTACTCGTTGCGCAGGGCGTTGTAGGCGTGCGGGTCCGAGGTGACCATCCGGCTGAACTCGTACTTGGCCAGGGTCCGGATGTTCTGCTCGGCCAGCATCTCGAAGAGCCCGCGCTCACCGGCCAGGCGCTGGCTGTCGCACGAGCACTTCTCCTCGGGGCCGAGGATGCCCCAGTCGACCCCGAGCTTCTCCATGACCCGGGCGAAGGCCCGGGCCGCGTCCCGGCCGCGGGGGTGGTACGACCAGTAGCACTCCACGTAGAAGAGCACGTCGACCGGGCGCCGCTCCCGGGGCAGGATCGTCGCCGGGGCCCCGGCCTCGGCCACCCAGTCCGCCCGCTTGCGGGCCGGCTCCCCCAGGGGATTCCCGTGCTGGAAGGTGTTCTCGAACGCCTTCTGCAGCTCGGGGGGGACGTTGGCCTCGGTCACCGCCACCTCGCGCAGCGCCGGCATGATGCTGATCATGTTGACCTCCTTCGGGCAGACCCGAAGGCAGTTGGCGCAGGTGGTGCAGAGCCACAGGTCGGGGTTGGTGAGCAGGTCGGTGCCGGTCTGGACCTTGCGGAAGATCTTGCGCGGGCTGTAGCTGCCGACGCTGTCCACCGGGCAGGCGGAGGTGCACTTGCCGCACTGGTAGCAGTAGGCCAGCGACTCGGCCCCGGTGATCGCGGTCAGCTTCTCCAGGGGGCCGGTGTCGTGGCTCCAGAGGACGCGCTGCTCGAACATCCGGTTCCAGTGGCCGGAGATGTCCATGCCCTCGACGATGAGATGCTCGTCCTCGCGGACGCGGCCGGGCTCGACCTTCGACAACTCAGACCTCCATCCGGTGGGTGCCCAGCAGTCGCCGGGCCAGCTGGGGCAGGGGGGGGATCACCTTGTTGAACTCCTGGGTCATGCGCATGCGGGTGATCGTGTAGAGGTAGACGCCGTAGACGCAGGCCAGGTAGACGTCGATGCCGAAGGCCTCCTGCCCGTAGCGGGTGAAGCCGACCGCCCGGCCCGTCTGGTTGACGAAGGCCACCGCCCGCCCCACCCGCAGGTAGGTCTCGCCGGCCGAGCCGCCCCGCAGGTCGAACTCCCGCATCGTGACCAGCGGCAGGGCCCCGGTGTCCAGGTCCGGGTCCCACATCCAGCGGGTCCAGAGCCAGTGTCGCTGGGGGTCGTAGAAGTGCAGGGCCTCGCCGGCCAGGTCGTGGCGCAGGGGCGGGTCCATCTCGACCAGGTCGCGGTCGAAGGCGTCGAAGCGGTCCTGCAGGCCCTCCGGCCCGTGCAGCAGCGCGAACAGCTGCTGCCGCAGCCGCGCCGGGCCGGCCCGTTCCAGGATCTCGTCCGCGTGCCGACGGGTGGCGAAGACGCTGCGGAGCAGGCCGTGCAGCCGGTCGCCGGAGGCCCCCGGCAGCACCTCGGGACCCAGCACCTCCTGAAAGCGCTCGGACTTGACGAGGAGCTCGTCGGCGATGGCGTCAAGGTCCGGCTCCCCGATGAGCTGGAGCGCCTCGCGCATGAACTCCTGGGCCGCGTCGGTGTCGACGACGGCGCCGCTGCCGGGCTCCATGGACCTAGTGGGTCAGCGCGAGCCGGCGTACCGCCGCGACCGCCTTCATCGCCGCCGCCCCGGCCATGGAGATGGTGTCGTCCAGGTCCTTGGGGCCGGCGGCGGCGCCGGCCACGAAGATGCCGGGGACCGAGGTGCTCACGGTGTCGAAGGCTCCGCCGGCCGGTTCGATGAAGCCGTGCTTCTCCTGGGCCACGCCCAGGAGGGAGGCCACCGCCCTGGTGCCCGGGGAGGGCTCCATCCCCACCGCCAGGACCACCACGTCCATGGGTACCTCCATGGGCCGGCCCATGGTCGTGTCCTCGCCCTTGACCACCAGCTGGTCGCCCTTCTTGATGATCTCGGTGACGATGCCGCGGACGTAGTTGACCTTGTGCTGCTCCTGGGCCACCCAGTAGATCTTGTTCTCCCAGAAGCCGTACATGCGCATGTCGATGTAGAAGATGAAGACTCGGCAGTCCGGCACCAGCTCCCGGACCTCGATGGCCTGCTTGGAGGAGATCCCGCAGCAGACCTTGGAGCAGTACTCGTTGCCGATGCGGCGGTCGCGGGAGCCGACGCACTGGATGAAGCAGACCTGGCGCGGCGGCTCGCCGGTCGAGGGGCGCACGAACTTGCCCTGGCTGAACATGCGCTCGGCGTCGACCAGGGTGATCACGTCCTCGTACTCGTAGTAGCCGTAGGCCTGGGTCTCGCGGCCGGGGTCGAAGTGCTGGAAGCCGGTCGCCACGATCACCGAGCCGCACTCCACCGTCGCCGTGGCCCCGTCCGGCCCCGCCACCGTGGCCCGGAAGTCCCCGACCTCGCCGGCGAAGGCCGTGAGCCGCGTTTGCAGGCGGGTCTCGATCAGGTCGTGGCTCTCCACCGCCCGGCGGGCCTGCTCCAGGATCTCGCCGGCCGGGCGGTCGTCGAGGGTGACCGTGGAGTAGCTGGCGGAGTCCGGCGCTCCCCCGAGGCGGTCGCGCTCCTCGAGGATGGTGACCGGCGTGCCGATCTCGGCCGCGGCCCGTGCCGCCTCCAGGCCCGCGGGGCCACCCCCGATGACGAGGATCCGGTCACTTGGCATCGGCATGCTCCCAGGTCAGGAATTGGATCTCGCCCTTCTCGATGCGCCTCAGGTCCTGCTCGAACTCGTGCCAGCGGGCCTCCCAGTCGATCCCCATCTTCTCGAGCAGGGGCCGGTAGTCGACCGAGTGCCAGTGCAGCTGGCAGACCCGGTAGGGGTGGGCCCCCATGGCCAGGGCCACGAACTGGGCCTCCGACATCACCGGGATGCCCACGTTGTGCCCCTTGGCCTTGCCCACGAACTGGCTCTTGTCGAGGGTGGTGACGCAGCCCGTGTCGTGGGTCAGGACCACGTCCGGGTTGGCCTCGTTCTTCATCACCTCGATCTTGCGCAGGGTGGCGAAGGAGCGGGTGAAGTCGCGCTGCACCAGGATGTGGCGGAAGCCGAACCCGCAGCAGTCGAACCAGGTGGAGTAGTCGGCCACGTGCGCCCCCAGGGCCTGGACCACGCCCGTGACCACCGCCGTGCGCTGGCCGGAGTAGATGTCCTCGTCGTAGATGGCGTCCTCCGCCACCAGCTTGTAGTAGTGGCAGGCGGGGTGGACGGTGACGGTGATGTTGGAGAGGTCCAGCACCTTGCGCTTGGCGAACTCGAAGCGCATGGCATGCACCCACTCGCTGTAGTGCACCACCTCCTCGGGGATCACCAGGGGCTTGCCCAGGCGGGCCAGGATGTCGCGGACCTGATGCCGCAGCTCGGGCAGGTGGATCATCTGCTCGCGCACTTCCTTGTAGTGACCGTAGCTCGTCCCGCAGTGGATGAGCGGGTAGTAGCCGGTCTCGTAGGCGGCCGAGAAGTTGCGCATGGCCACCGCCGCCTGGGCCCCGACGTTGGAGGTCGCCGAGGCGTAGTAGTTCCAGGCCGTGCAGGAGGTCTGGTCGCGGGGGTCGTTGTAGTCCAGCCCCAGCGCCCGGTTGAGCCAGAAGATGGCGGTGGAGTACCCCGGGATGTGGCCGCACTGCCCGCAGCTCTTGTGGTGCCAGGTCTGCTGCACCGGGATCTTCTTCAGGCGCCCGTACTTGGTTCCGACCTCGACGTACGGCTCGGGCACGCGCTGGACGATCCACTCGCCCTGGGCCTCGAGCTCGAAGGCCGCCTCCCGGAGGTCCTCGGTCGGGGCCTGGGCGGGGTCGCGGGTGAACTGGCGGCCGGGCGCCGCCAGGGCCTCACGCGGGATGCCGCCAGGGGAAATCAGTTGGGTGCTCACCAGTGGATCCACCTCCGTACCGTGCTAGGCCCACAGTATTGACCCGCCGACCGGCGGCGGCTTCCCCCGCGGCGGTCAAATGCCCTCCCCCGATCGGGTGAAAGGCGGCGGTCAGCCGTCCTCCTGGGTGACGGCGCCCTCTCCGCCCCCCTGGGGGCGCATCTCGACCAGCCCGGCCGCCGCGGCCGCCACCACCGCCTCCACCCGGTGGTGCTTGCCCATCTTGCGCAGGATCGTCTTGATGTGGGTGCGCACCGTCTCCGGCCCGATGAAGAGCTTGCCCGCGATCTCGGCGTTGCTGCGGCCGGTGGCCATCAGGGCCAGCACCGCCAACTCCCGCCGGGTGAGGTTCCAGCCGCTGGCGGGGGTGCCCGGCCCGCGGGCGCGGGCCGCCGAGAGGACCTCGGCGGTGACCCCCGGATGGAGGTACGACTGGCCCCCGGCGACGGCCCGGACCGCCTCCACCAGCTGGGCCGGGGAGATCTGCTTCAGGGCATAGCCGTCGGCTCCCGCCGCCACCGCCTCCAGCACGTCGTGGCGGGTGTCGACCGCGGTCAGGACCAGCACCCGCGGCGGGTTGGCGGTCCGCCGCAGCCGCCGCAGCACCTCG
This sequence comes from bacterium, assembly GCA_021802045.1. GTDB lineage: Bacteria > Chloroflexota > Dormibacteria > Aeolococcales > Bog-877 > JAKABB01. The sequence continues at coordinate 18,517 of JAKABB010000006.1, read as the reverse complement.
AGGCCGTCGAGGCCCGGGAGGCGCAGGTCCAGCAGGAGGAGGTCGGGGCGCAGGGCGCCCGTCCGCTCGATCGCCTCCGGGCCGGTCGCCGCCTGCCCCACCACCGTGATGTCGCCGGCGCCCTCCAGCACCAGGCGCAGGCCGTGCCGGACGACCTCGTGGTCGTCGGCCACCACCACCCGGATCACCGGCGGCCCCCGGCGGCGCTCACCCGCCCCCCGGCGCCGGGGCCGTCACCACCTGTCAGCGACCGGGGCCGCAGGCCGGGTGCCGGGGGACGGTGGCCGTGACCAGGGTCCCGCCCCCCGGCCCCGGTCCGACCGTCAGCCGCCCGCCCAGGCTGGCCAGGCGGTTGCGCATGCCCAGGATCCCGATGGTGTGCTCAGGACGGCCCGCCGGGATGCCGCAGCCGTCGTCCTCGACGGTCAGCCGGACCGGGTCGTCGGTGGCGTCCAGGCGCACGCTGGCCCGGCGGGCGCGGGCGTGCTTCAGGACGTTGTTGAGCGCCTCCTGGGCCACTCGGAAGAGACCGCGCCGGACATCCGGGGCCAGGGCCGTCAGGGGCCCGGTGACGTCGATCTCCAGCAGCAGCTGGCTCGACAGGTCGGCGAGGTCGGCGACGTGCTCCCGCAGCTCCCCCACGAACTGGCGCTCCAGCAGCTCCCCCGGCCAGAGGTCGTGGATGCTCCGCCGCAGCTGCTCCAGGGTCTTCTGGGCCAGCCGTTGCACCCGCTCCAGCTCGGGCACCGCGGCCGGGTCCCCGTGGGCGGTGAGGCGGGCGCAGCCGTCCAGGCTGCAGACGATGGCGAAGAGGGACTGGATCACGGCGTCGTGCATCTCCACCGAGATGCGGTTGCGCTCGGCCTCCACCGCCAGGCGCTGGGTCCGCTCCACGCACAGCCGGACCCCGGCGATCGCCTCCGCGCCGTGGACGGCGAAGTGCTCGAGCAGGGTCAGGGCCGGCCGGTCGGCGGCGCCGTCCGTGGTGGCCACCGCCAGCAGCCCCACCGGCTGCTCCCGGTAGCGCAGGGCCAGGAGCCAGCGCGGCTGCCCGGCCAGGGTCGCCCGGACCACCTGGCCGGGGCGGGCAAAGGCTCGGCTGACGGGGTCGGCGACCATTCGCAGCGGGCCCAGGGCCGCGAACTCGCCCTGGGTGACGCCGTCCGACCCCACCCAGGCCCCCAGGGTGGTCTGGGCGGGATCGACCAACCCCACGACCGCCGCCGCGAAGCCGAGCTCGCCGGTGACGGCGGCCGCGATCCGGGCCTGGACGTCGGTCAGGTCGGCGTTGCCGTCGATCGCCGTTCGCAGGTGCTCCAGGGCTCGCAGCTCGGCGGCGGCGAACTCCGGGGCCAGGGGGGTGGGCCGCAGGGCGGTCTGGTGCACGGGTCAGTTGGCGACGGCCAGCCGCTCCCCTTCGCGGAGCACCTGCCGCAGCACCTCCCGGAGCAGATCGAAGGCCTGGGTCACCCGGGGGTCGCGGAGGGCGTAGTAGACGGTGCTGCCCTCGCGCCGGGCTGTGACCAGGCGCTGCTCGCGCAGGATGGCCAGATGCTGCGACAGGTTGCTCTGGCGGTGGCCCAGTCGTTCCACCAGCTCCCCGACCGCGCGCGGCCCGTCCCGGAGCTCCTCGATGATCAGCAGCCGGGTGGGGTGCGCCAGCGCCCGGCAGAGGTGCGCGTGCAGGGCGTAGAACTCGTCGCGCCGGCCCGGGTCGCTCATGCCCGGCACTGGGCTCCGAAGCTCCCCGGCTCAGATGAACAGGCTGACGTCGGCGTCGGCGGCGTACTCGATGAAGGTGGCGGCGCCGCAGGAGGGCTCGCACCCGGCCATGAAGTTCTGGTCCTTGAAGCCGAAGACCTCCATGGTCATGGCGCAGGGCATGAGCTTGACCCCGGCCTCGACCGCGGCCTCCAGGAGGTCGTCGATCGAGGCGACCCCATGGTTCTTGAACATGGTCTTCATGATGCCGGTCCCCATCGCGGTCATGCCCGGGATGGCGCCGATCAGGTTGGGGACCGGCATCGGCATCGCCGGGTTGCCGACCGGGGCCACCTGCAGGTGCTTCTGCTTGTCCTTGTGGATGATGTTGAGGCCGTAGAAGGTGAAGAAGATGCCCACGTCCCAGCCCAGGGCCGCGGCCGTGGTGGCCAGGATCAGCGGGGGGTAGGCCCAGTCCAGGGTCCCCTTGGTGGCGATCAGCGCCATCTTCTTGGGCCGGTTGGCCCGCTCCCGCTCCTTCTCCGCCAGGTACGCGTCGACGGTGCTGCGCACCATCTCCTGGATCTCGACTGGGGCCTGTGTCTGCATGGGCGCACCTCCAGGGGTCCCCGGGGCCAGTTGGCCTCTTGTGAATATTCGAATATGATGCTGCCCCGATCGGAAGTCAACCCCGGAGCAAGGAGGCAGGCTGTGGCGAACCGGATACTGATCATGATGACCTCGGGGCCGGAGACACCCCACCGGCTGGGGGCGCCCTTCTTCCAGGCGATGGCCGCCGCCGCCCTGGACTACGAGGCGCTGATGGTGACGACCATGGACGGCACCCTGCTGATGAAGCGGGGGGTCTCGGAGGGCCTGGCGGTCAAGGAGGGCGCGGGCAAGTCGGTGCTCCAGTTCATTCGCGACGCCAAGGCCGGCGGGGTCAAGATCTATGTGTGTCCCGCCTCCCTGGAGCTGCACGACATGACCATGGAGGACCTCATCCCCGAGGTGGACGGGGCGATGGGCGCGGCCCGGTACTCGGAGATCGGGCTCGACGATGACTGCCGGGTCTTCTGCTACTGAGCCGCCGCGGGGGGGCGCCCCGCGCTACCGGGTGGTGAGCCGGCGGCGCCCGGGCTTCGTGCTCCAGCGGCCGGACGGCTCCCCCCTCGCCTTCGACAGCCGGGCGGCGGCCGACGCGGTCTGCGCGGCCCTGAACCGGGAGGACCCCAACGACCAGGCACCGGAGTACCGGACCCAGGAGGTGGACCCATGAGCTACGAGGCGAAGGTGTCGGTGCGCGGGACGGACCGGACCATCCATCTCCGGCTGCCGTGGGAGACGGTGGTGGCGGAGGTGCAGCGCCTGGCGCGGGAGCAGCTCCCCGCTGAGGCGGGCCCGGGCAGCCAGCTCTGGTGCGCCGACGGCACCAGCATGCTCAACAAGCAGGGCCGGGCGCTGGCCGAGTTGCGGGACCGGCGCATCTGCCCCAAGCTGGAGTTCGAGCTCCGCCGGGATTGACCCTCCCCGCCGGCGCCGGCCTCAGCCCCGCGGGCCGCCGGGCCGGGCGGCGGGACCGGGGCCGGCGTCCGCCCGGTCCCGATCGGGCTGCTCCAGGTCGGCCTCCAGCTGCCGGGTGCGCTGGTAGGCGGCCCACACGGCGTCGCTCACCACCGTGCGCAGCCGGCCCCGCTCCAGGGCGGCCAGGGCCTCGGCCGAGGTGCCGCCCGGGGAGGTCACCATGTCGCGCAGCTCGGCCACGTGGCGTCCGCTCTGGAGGGCGAAGGCGGTCGATCCCTGGATGGTGTCGAGCACCAGCTCGCGGGCGACGTGGCGCGGGAACCCGAGATGCACGGCCGCGTCGATCAGGGCCTCGATGAACAAGAAGATGTAGGTCGGCCCGGTGCCGCTGACCGCGGTCGCCATCGCCACCTGGCGCTCGTCGGCGACCTCGAACTCGCGTCCCAGGGCCGAGAGCACCCCCCGGGTCCGGGCCTTGCCGGCCTCGGTGACGGCGGCGGTGGCGTACCAGACCGTGACCCCGGCCCCGATCTGGGCTGGGGTGTTGGGCATGGCCCGGACCACGGCCGGGTGGGCCAGGCCCCGGCCCAGGGCCCGCGTGCTGGCGCCGGCGACGACGCTCAGGACCAGCTGGTCGGGCTCCAGCACCGCCAGCAGCTCTGGCATGACCCTGGGCAGGGCCTGGGGCTTGACCGCCAGCAGGATGAGGTCCGCGCCCCGTGCCGCCTCGGCGTTGCTGGCCACCACCTCCACCCCGTAGGTGGTCAGCAGGTGCTGGCCCCGCGCGGGGCGGGGGTGGCTGCAGCGGACCTGCCCCGGCGTGGCCAGGCCCTGGCGGATGATCCCGGCCAGCATGGCCTCGGCCATCACCCCGGCTCCGACGATGCCGACGCGGCACCCGGCGAGGGGGCTGCCGGCCGCCGGGTCAGGGGGGGGCGTGATGGCCATGCGATGTCCCGGGGGCCCCGTCGGGGGCGGGGGTGGATGGACGGCCGGGGCGGGCGTCGGTCGGCGCCTCGGCCGCCTGCGGTGCCCGGGCCGCTCTGGAGCGTGGAGTCGCGTCGCGCCGCCAACCGCGCGGCGCCTGCCGCCGGGGGTTCCCGCGCCGCCAGGGCGTGGGGGCGGCCCTTCGCCGCCGCGGCGATGATAGCGCCGCCGCCCCGGTCCTCTCCGGTAGGCTGGACCCGATCGCGGGCGGGACCGACGGCCCGGACCCCGGTGACGGTGAGGAGACAGCTTGTGATGACGGGCCCCCCTGCCGGCGACCGGATGACGGTGGTCTTCTTCCCCGAGGGGGCCTTCGGTCCCACCAACAACTGCGTGGGGATCGCCCAGGCCCTGCAGCGCCGGGGAGCGCGGGCGGTCTTCGTGGTCGAGGAGTCCTTCGCCGGCACCCTGGCGGCCCAGGGCTTCGAGGAGCGGCTCGTGCGCCTGAAGCCCGCGCCGGCCCTGCCCGAGGAACCGGGCCAGTTCTGGAAGGACTTCATCCGGGAGACGGCGCCGGAGCTCCGCCGCCCGCCCATCGAGCAGCTGGCGGGGCTGGTGCGTCCGATCTGGGCCGAGCTCATCGAGGGGGCGCGGTTCGCCGAGGAGCGGTTGGGCCAGATCTTCGCCGAACTGCGCCCCGCGGTCATCGTCGAGGACAACGTCGTGGCCTTCCCGGCGGTGCTGCGGGCCGGGTGCCCGTGGGTCCGGATCGTGTCCTGCAACCCGCTGGAGGTGGAGGACCGGCGCCTGCCGCCGGCGCTGTCGGGACTGCCCACGGATGACGACCGGGGGTGGGCCGCCTTCCGGGCCGCCCGCGCCCGGGCCGTCGGCGACCTGCAGGCCCAGCTGGCGGCCTTGGTGGCCTCTTCGGGGGCCCCCGCGCTGCCCGCCGGCACCTTCATCCCCCCCTCGCCGTTCCTCAACCTGACCGTCTTCCCGGCGGAGATGGACTATGCGCGGTCGGTCCCCCTGGACGGCTCCTGGCACCGGCTCGACAGCTGCGTGCGGGTGGCCGCCGGGACCTATCGCCTGCCGGCGAGGCTGGCGGGCGGCGACCGGCCCGTCGTCTACCTCAGCCTGGGCAGCCTGGGGTCGGGGGATCTGCCGCTGATGGAGCGGCTGCTGGAGGTCCTGGGGCGCAGCCCGTACCGGGTGGTGGTCAGCCTGGGGCCCCAGCACCAGCGGCTGCGCCTGCGGGAGAACATGGACGGAGCGCCCTTCCTCCCCCAGCCGTCGGTGCTGCCCCAGGTGGACGTGGTCATCACCCACGGCGGCAACAACACCGTCACCGAGTGCGTCCATCACGGCCGGCCGATGGTCGTCCTGCCCCTCTTCTGGGATCAGCACGACAACGCCCAGCGGGTCCAGGAGTGCGGGTTCGGGGTGCGCCTGCCGACCTACGAGTTCCGGGAGGCCGCGCTCCTGGAGGCCTTGGAGGACTGCCTTGGCGACACCGCCCGGCGGGCCCGGCTGGCCGGCGTGGCCGCCCGGCTGCAGGCCCAGCCGGGCACCGAGCGCGCGGCCGACCTCATCGCCCGGGTGGGGGCTCGCCGGTGACCCTGCGCCCCCCGCCCCTGGCTCCGGTCCCACCACCCGTCCGCCTCCCGGTTCGGGTGCACCCGCGCGCCGCCCACCTCCGCCTGGTCTGGGACGGCCGCGCGGTCGAGCTGTGGCTGACCGAGCCCCCGGTCGACGGCGGCGCCAACCGGGCGGCCACGCTGGCCCTCGCCCGCTGGCTGCGCGTCGCCCCGGGCCGGGTGCACCTGATCCGGGGGGCGCGGGCCCGCGAGAAGCTCTTCGCGGTGGAGGGCCCGGTGTCCCTGCCCCCACCCGACCCCGCCCCCTCCGGAGCGGCCTGAGGCTCCGGGAGGGGCCCGCGGTCAGCGGGGCCCGGTCCGCCCCGACGATGCCGCCGGCTCGGGGTCGCCCGGGGCCAGGTCGGGCAGGTAGAGCGGGGCGCCCTGGTAGATCGGGTGGTCGCGGTGGACCGCCATCACGATCAGGTCGTCGAACCGGCCCTGGCGGAAGATGTGGCGTCGCAGGCGGCCCTCCTCCGTGAAGCCGCTGCGGGCGTAGGCCCGGCGGGCCCGCTCGTTGTCGGGCAGGACCTGGAGGCAGACCTTCTCCAGCCCCAGCTCCCAGAACGCGTAGCTCACGGCCAGCCGGCAGGCCTGGCCGCCGTAGCCCCGTCCCCAGCGGGAGGCCGGGCCCAGCCAGATGCCCCATTCGGCGTGCCGGTTGCGCCAGTCGATCGGCTCCAGGCCGGTGACACCGAGGAATGCCCCGTCGGCGACGCACTCCACCGCCCAGTGCGGACTGTCGGCCGAGCGCCGCGCCAGGAAGTCTTGGGCCTCGGCCAGGCGGTACGGGGAGCGGGCCCAGAGCTCAAGGGTCCCCGCCACCTCGGGCAGCGCGACCAGGCGGGTGATCGCCTCCGCGTCGTCGTCGCGGAAGGCGCGCAGCCGGACCCGGTCGCCGAGGAGGTCCATTCGAGCCAGGATGGCACATCGGGTGCGGTCAGGCGGGTGCGGTCACCACCGGGTCCGGCGCCGGGCCCGCGCCCAGGGCGCTCAGCGCCTCCCCGGCCACGTAGACGGACCCGCAGACCAGCACCCCTCCATCGGGCCCGGCCAGGACCCGCGCCCGCTCCAGGGCGCGCGCCACGCCCGCCCGGACCTCGCAGGGCCCGGGCCAGGGGGCGGCGACCGTGCCCGGATCGGCGGCCCGCGAGGAGTCGGCCGCCGTGAAGACCGCCGCGGCGACCGGGAGCCGGGCCAGCTGGGCCAGCATCGCCGCGTGGTCCTTGTCGACCATCGCCCCGAACACCAGCACCGTGCGCCGCTCCGCCGCGAAGCGCTCCAGACTAGGCAGGATGGCCGCCATCGCCCCCGGGTTGTGCCCGCCGTCGATGAGCACCGGCGGTCGCCCGGGTTGGAGGTCGAGCCGTCCCGGCCAGCGCACCGCGGCCAGCCCGGCGCGCACCGCCGCGTCGTCGACCGGCCGGCCCCGGGCCCCGAGGGCGTCGGCGACCCCCACCGCGACGGCGGCGTTGTCGGCCTGGAAGCGACCGGTCAGCCCAATCCGGAGCCCGGGCAGGTCCCGGGCCGGGGTCCGCAGGTGGCAGCGCACCCCTGAGGGGCCCTCGTCCCCGACGGCGGCCAGGCGGAGCTCGCGGCCCAGGGCCCAGACCGTCGCGTCGCGGGCGGCGGCGGCCTCGCCCACGATCGGCCAGAGGGCCGGATCGACCCCGGTGACCAGGGTGTTCCCCGACTTGACGATGGCGGCCTTCTCGCGGCAGATCAGCTCCGGGGTGGGGCCGAGCTGGGCCTGGTGGTCCAGGCTGACCGCGGTGATGGCGGCGATGCCCCCGTCGTAGACGTTGGTGGCGTCGAGCCGTCCTCCCAGCCCCACCTCGCACACCAGCACCTCGGCGTCGGCGTCGCGGGCCGCCAGCAGCCCCATGGCGGTGAGCAGCTCGTGGTGCGTGGGCCGGCCGACCGCTGCCGGGACCCGCTCCGCAGCCTCGAGGCAGGTGGCCGCCAGCTCGGCGAAGCGGTCGGCGGAGACCGGGACTCCCTCGACGCGGATGCGCTCCCGGTAGCTGCTCAGGTGGGGCTTGGTCAGCAGCACCGTGCGGTGCCCGGCCGCGCGGGCCATGGCGTCCACCATGGCGCAGACCGATCCCTTGCCGTTGGTCCCGGCGACCAGCACCCCCAGCCGTCCCTCCTGCGGCTCCCGGAGCACGGTGCAGAGCGCCCGGATGCGCTCCAGGCCCAGCACCATCCCGGGCCGGCTCTCGCGCTGGAGGAGGGTCAGCGCCTCTTGGTAGGTCATGCGTGGCATTCTGCCGACATGCGCCGGCGCTCAATCCACCCCCCCCTCAGCGCACCGCCCCGCCTCCGGACCGCGACCGCCGGCTGGGCGCTGCCGCTGCTGCTGCTGGGCGCGCTGGCGGGCTGCGCCGGGGCGCCACCCCCACCGCCCAGCCCCCGGCCGCACCCGAGCCCGTCGCACCCCGCGTACGGGATCCTGCCGCTGGGAGGGATGGCGCCTCCCCTCACCCTCCAGGGGCCCTACGCACTCGGGAGCCTGCCGGGCGGGACACCAGCGGCGGAGCCGGTGGCGCCCGTCCCCTACAACCCGACCACCGCGGTCCGGACCCTGGTTCGCGCCCTGCGGATCCCGGGCCCGCCGATCGCGGTCGGCGGCGGGATGGCGTACAACCTTGGCGCCAGCAGCGGCCTCCAGCTCACGGTCACGGCCGGCCTGGGCATCTTCCGGCTCCATCCCAACCACCCCGTCTTCGAGCCCGGGGTGGCGCCCACCATCGCCCAGGCCGACCTCACCACCCGCCGGTTCCTGGGGCGGTACCACCTGCCGGGCCCGGGCGATGGGCTGCGCCTCCTGCCGGCGGCCACCGCCACCTACGGCGCCGACCGGCGCATCGTCTATCAGTGGACGGTGCTGGGGCGCCCGCAGGTCTCCATCACCGGGGCGGCGGCGCTGCTCAGCGTCGACGTGGCCACCGATCCCCAGGGCCGGCACGCGGTGATGGGGATGCAGGGGTCGGTCCCCTACCCGGTGACGGGGCCGACGGTGCCGTACCCGCTGGCCCCCCCGCGGGCCGTGGGCCTGGCGGTGGCCCGGGGCCAGATCCTGCCGGCCGCCTACCGGCTCTCCCCTGCCGGGCAGCCCTACGCCCCCTCCACCGCCCCCCCGCTGACGGTCCCGGCCCGGCTGACGGGCGTGCGGCTGGCCACGGTCATCAGCGGCGGCTTCGCCATCCCGGTGTACGTCTTCCAGGTGCTGGGGCGACCGGGGATCACCAGGTTCGTCGCCTGTGCCGTGCCCCGGGTCGACTGCCTCCCCCTGCGCTACGGCCGCCGGGGGCACGCCCCGGCGACCCCCAGCCCCTGACGCGGTGACCGGGCTCGGGGGAACCGGCCGGAACCGCCCGGGGCGCCCCGGACGTCCTGGGCGGCACGCTCCCCCCAGGCTATCCTGGAGCCCATGCCCCGCCTGCTACCGGCCGCCTACCTCGCCGCCCTGGCGACCGAGACCGCGGCGCTGGCCGATGCCGCCCGGATGGGGCTGGACGCGCCGACCCCGCGGTGCCCGGGGTGGACGGTCGGCGATGTCGTCGACCACCTGGCCATGGTCCATCGCTGGGTGGCGGCGATGGTCGAGCGGCGGGCGACCGACCGGCTCGACCGCCGCGAGCTGCCGTCGCCGCCCACCGAGGGTCCGGCGCGCATCGCCTGGCTGGAGGACGCGGCCGCCGGGCTCCGGGCCGTCCTGGCCGCCACCGACCCCGCCACGCCGGTGTGGAACTGGTCGGCGACCGAGCCCCGCACCGCCGCCTTCTGGTTCCGGCGTATGGCCCACGAGACCGCCATCCACCGCTGGGACGCGCAAGCGGCCCACGGCCCCGGGGGCCCGGTCGCCCGGGACCTGGCGGTGGACGGCGTCGACGAGCTCCTGGAGGTGATCGTGCCCCGGCTCCGCGACCCCATCGACCTCGGGGGTACGCTGCGTCTGGTGGCCGCCGACGCCGCGGCCCAGTGGTGGATCGGGGCCGATGCCGGCCGGCTGGCCGTACCGCCCCCCGGCGCGGCCGCCACCCTGCGGGCGCCCGCCTCCGACCTGATGCTCTTCGGCTGGGGCCGGCTGGCCGCGGACGCGCTGCCGGCGGTGGGAGCGCGTGCGGTCCTGGCGCGCTGGGGCGAGCAGGTCCGGCCCTGACCAGGGTGGCCAGCAACATGCGCTGGCTCCTGGCTCCTCGCTCCGACGGCCCTCCACGGTGTCCTGTGCCCCGTATTCTGAGATGGGACTCGGAGGAGAAGCGCGGTCGCGATCAGGGGTGACCCGAGTGTCGGCCCCGGAGGTGGGGGGTGGAGCCGCCGCCGCCCGGACGTTCGGGCGGCACAGGCGACGGCCTGTCGCCGGAGCCGACGTCCACCGGGCTTGGACGGGCCCTGGCGTCCAGAGGGCGCAGAAGGCGGCGGTCTCCGACGCGGCGGCGCGTGAGCAGCGCCGCAGAGGTGGCGCGGGTCCTCTCCCGACCCGCCATGGCCCTGGCCGTGGCTGTCGGCGTCAGTGCTTGCTCATCGGGGACGATGTTCTCGGCCCGCGACATCCCGGCTCCCCACCTCAAGGCTGTGATGTGCGCGCCGCCGATGTGGCTGAGGACCCAGGCAGGGCGCACCGACTGGCTGGGGAATTGCGTGGGGCAACTCCCCACGCCTCCGGCGCGGATCTCCCTCACGCGGGGGACGGTGTTCGCGGTCGGGTGCGTGCCGCGGGCTTGTCGTGTCCTGCCGGCGCTGAGGAGCTCGGCCGCCGCCGTCGTGGCGTTCCGCGGCCGCGTGGGCGGCGCCGATTACTTTGAGACCGTCGGGCCCGGCGCGGCCACGATCTGGGCGGCGAGCACGCGCCGGGGCCGGGCGCCGTGCGAAGTGCTGGTGCCGTCATCACTCAACCCGAATCTGTGCCCCGCCCTCACCGTCGAGGTGGTCAGGGGCTCATAGGCGCGACCCTGCCGGACCACAATGCGTCCCCCGGCTCCCGGCCTGTCAGCGGCCGTGCGGCCGTCGAGCTGGCGGCAGCGGGATGAGTCCGGGCAGCCCCCGAGCCCCCGCCGCCGGTGGTCAGGCCAACTAATACCCCTGGGCGAAGCGGCTGGTGCCGTAGGCCATGGCGACACCGCCAGCGGTGACCAGCACCCACCGGCTCCACCGCCAGCGGCGCGTCCCGGCCACGACCAGGAACAGGATCGGGAAGAGGGCCAGGTCGTAGCGGGGCACGCTGCGCCAGAAGCTGAGGGAGGTGGTGAGGATCCAGCTGAGGGTCATGAAGGTGGCGTAGGCGGGACGGAGCCGCCACCAGGCGATGGCGCACGCGACCAGGCCCAGGAGGCCCCAGATCACCTCCGGGAGGAAGATCTGGCGCAGGGTCGGGTCGGCGCCGACGGCGGACGGCCAGGTGTTGAGGAATCCCACCCAGGGGAGGGCCGGGGAGATGCCGAAGTAGCGGGTCTCGATGATGCCGAAATTGAACGGGCTGCCGGTCCGGGCCCACAGGCTGAGACCGAACCCGAGGGCGCCCAGGGGGGCCAGCAGCGTCGGCCAGGCCCGACGCCAGAGCGGGCCCCACCGCCACCCGCTCTGGTGCGCCGCCTCCACCAGGAGGGCGGGCAGGAGCAGCACCCCGGTGACGCGGGTCGCCCCCGCCAGCAGGGCCAGGACGCTGGCGACGAGGAACCGGTCCTGCCGGGCGAACAGGAGGGCGCCCACGACCAGGGCGAAGAAGAGCCCCTCGGTGTAGAGGGAGCTGAAGAAGTACCCGAAGGGGGAGAGGAGCAGCAGCGCCACCGGCCAGACCGCGTCCCGGGGCCCGATCTCGATGGCGGCCAGCCGGACCAGGCCCACGCTGAGCAGCAGGCAGGAGACCAGGCTGACCAGGAGGCTGGCGGCCAGGGTGCCGACGCCCAGGTGGTGGACGCCCATGATCAGGAGGGAGAAGAGGGGGAAGTACGCCCAGAGGTGATCCTGGGGGGCCTGGGCCGGGTGGCGGGGGATCGCCCCCCCGGGGTACCCGTGGTGGGCGATGGCGAGGTAGGCCACGGCGTCCCAGTGGTCCCAGGCCTGCCGCCATCCCGTCACGGTGAGGGCGTGGGTCAGGAGCAGGACCGAGAACACCGCCACCGTGACCAGGGCCATGTGGGCGAGGAACGGGCCCAGCGCGTCCTCCAGGCCGGGCCCCGGGGCCGAGGGCGTGGCCGCCTCCGGTGCGGAGGCGGTGCCGCGTGGAGGCTCGATGGTCACTACCCCCCCGGGCCGCGGTCCCCCGGGTGGAGCGTCGGCCCGGGGGGCCAGCCCGACCGGGCCACGGCTAGGCGGCCTTGACCGCTGCCGCCAGCTTGACCAGGGAGTCCTTGGCGTCACCGAACAGCATGATGGTCCTGGGGTCGTAGAGCAGCTCGTTGTCGATGCCGGCGAATCCCGGTCGCATCGAGCGCTTCATGAAGACCACGGTCTTGGCCTGGTCGGCGTTGAGGATGGGCATGCCGAAGATGGGGCTGCCGGGGCTGCTGCGGGCCGCCGGGTTGACCACATCGTTGGCCCCCACCACCAGGGCCACGTCGGCGGTCTTGAAGGCGTCGTTGATCTCATCCATCTCCCGCAGCTGCTCGTAGGGCACGTTGGCCTCGGCCAGGAGCACGTTCATGTGGCCGGGCATCCGCCCCGCCACCGGGTGGATGGCGTACTCCACCGACACGCCCCGCTGCTCCAGCAGGCTGGCCAGCTCCCGGGCGGCGTGCTGGGCCTGGGCCACCGCCAGGCCGTAGCCGGGGACGATGATCACCCGCTGGGAGTACGCCAGCAGGGTCCCGATGTCCTCGGCGGTGCCGGCCCGCACCGGGCGGGCGTCGGCCGCGCCGGCCGCCGCCGGTCCGCTCACCACCTGCCCGAAGGCCCCGAACAGGACGTTGGCCAGCGAGCGGCCCATGGCGTCGGACATCAGCTTGGTGAGGAGCGTCCCCGACGCCCCCACCAGGGTGCCCCCGACGATGAGGACCGGGCTCTGGATCACGAAGCCGTCGCCGGCCACGGCCAGGCCGGTGAAGGCGTTGAGCATGGAGATGATCACCGGCATGTCGGCCCCGCCGATGGGCAGCACGAAGGCCACCCCCAGGGCCAGGCTCAGCAGGAGCAGGCCCAAGAGGATGCCGGGGTTGGCGGTGACCACCAGCAGGATCGCCAGGACCACGATGGCGGCCGCCAGCACCCCGTTGGCCAGCTGCTGGCCCCGGTAGGTGATCGGGGTGCCGCGCATCAGCTCCTGCAGCTTGGCGAAGGCGATCCCGGAGCCGGCGAAGCTGACGGCGCCGATGACGACGCTGAAGACCACGGGCAGGCCCAGGCTGACGGCGGGGGCGTGGGTGCCGGTCACCCGCAGCAGCTCGACGGTGGAGACCAGGGCCGCGGCGCCCCCGCCCACGCCGTTGAACGTGGCCACCATCTGTGGCATCGCCGTCATCTTCACTGCCCGCGCGCCGACCACCCCGATCGGGGCCCCAATGGCCACCCCGAGCACGATCAGGACGATGCCGATGGCGGTGGGGTGGAGGAGGGGGATGGTGACCGCGACCGCGATGACCATCCCGACGATGGCGATCAGGTTGCCGCGCCGGGCCCCGCGCGGGGAGCTCAGCTGCTTCAGGCCGACGATGAAGAGGACGGCCGCCAGCAGGTAGAGCAGGGCGATGCCGGCCAACACCGGGGTCATGACGGGGCGCCGGGACCGCGACCGCCCGGCTGGCGGCTCTTGAACATCTCCAGCATCCGGTCGGTGACGGCGAACCCGCCGACGACGTTGATCGTCGCCAGCACCACCGCGATGAAGCCCAGCCCGTCCTGAACCGGGCCGGTGGCGCTGGCGGTGATGACCATGGCTCCGACCAGGATCACCCCGTGGATGGCGTTGCTCCCCGACATCAGCGGCGTGTGCAGGATCGTCGGGACCTTGGAGATGACCTCGAAGCCGACGAAGACCGCGAGCACGAACACGCTGATCTCGCTGAGCAGGGTCGGGGTCATGGCGCGGCGGCCTCCTCCAGCTGGGCGCGCCAGCGCGGCTCCACCACCTGGCCCGCGCGCAGGACGCAGCTCTGGCCCACGACCTCGTCGTCGAAGTCCGGGGTCAGGGCGCCCTCGTGAACCAGCAGCAGCAGCAGGTTGGCGGCGTTGCGGGCCAGGACCTGGCTGGCGGTCGTGGGCACCGTGGCCGCCATGTTGCGCCACCCGACCACGGTCACACCCCCGACGCTCACCTCCTCCCCCGGGCTGGTCAGCTCACAGTTGCCCCCGGTGTCGGCGGCCAGGTCGACGATGACCGAGCCCGGGCGCATCCCCTGGGCCATCGCCCGCGTCACCAGCACCGGCGCGCGTCGCCCGGGGATGGCCGCGGTGGTGATGACGATGTCGGCGGCCGCCACCCGGGCCGCCACGATCTCGCGCTGGCGCTGCAGGAACTCATCGCTCTGGGCTGCGGCGTATCCACCGCTCCCCTCCTGCGGCGGCAGCGGCATCTCGACGAAGGTGGCGCCCAGGCTGCGCACCTCGTCCTGGGCGGCGGCCCGGACGTCGGTGGCCTCCACCACCGCCCCCAGCCGACGGGCGGTGGCGATGGCCTGCAGGCCGGCGACGCCGGCCCCCATCACCAGCACCCGGGCGGGCGGGATGGTGCCCGCCGCCGTCATCTGCAGGGGCAGGATCTTGGGCAGGCGCTCCGCGGCCACCAGGACCGCCTTGTAGCCCGCCAGCGACGCCTGGGAGGACAGGGCATCCATCGACTGCGCCCGGCTGATCCGGGGGATCTGCTCGAAGCTGAAGGCGGTCACCTCCCGGGCCGCCAGCTGGCGCACGACGTCGGCCGGCGTCGACAGCGGCAGGAAGCTGATGAGGACCGCGCCCTTGGGTACCCGCTCGACCTCGGCGGCGGTCGGTGGCTGCACCTTGCAGATCACGGCGGCCGCCTCCCAGCAGGCGGCGGCTGTGGGGGCGATCGTGGCGCCCGCCTCCGCCAGGGCCAGGTCCCCCAGGTGGGCCCGCTCGCCGGCCCCCGCCTCCACCACCACCTCGGCCCCGGCGGCCGTCAGCTTGGCGACGGTGTCCGGGGTCACCGCCACACGGGACTCCCCCCGAACCAGCTCCGTGGGGATGGCCACCTTCACGTCGAGGACTGTACCGGATCGGGCCCGGCCCACCTGGGCGCCCGGGCCGGGCAGTCGGCGCGGCCCGCCCGGGCGGGACTCGTGCATGCTACCGCCCATGCGCGGCATTGATGCCTACCTCCGGCGGATTCTCGCCGGCAGCCGTCCGATCGTGGTCGCCAACCGGCCCCCGGTGGACGCCCAGCCCCGGGCTGACGGCCGGGAGCGGGTCACCCGAGGTGGCGGGGGGCTGGTCACGGCCATGTCCACTCTGGCCCGGGCCACCGACGCCGTCTGGGTGGCGGTCGAACGTGGGGACGGCGACCGCCGCCTCAGTCAGCGGGCCGGGCCCGACGGGCTGGCGAGCGTGACGACCGAGGACGGCGAGACCTTCCGGGTGGCCTATGTCAGCCCAGACCCCGAGGCCTTCGACCTCTACTACAACCACATCGCCAACCCCCTGCTGTGGTTCGTCCAGCACTACCTGTGGAACCTGGGCCGGGAGCCGATCCTCGACGCCCGCACCGCCCACGCCTGGCGCGAGGGGTACGTCCGGGTCAACGAGCAGATCGCCGACCGGGTCGTGGCTGAGGCCGCCCGCCTCCCCCACCCTCCGCTGATCCTGACCCAGGACTACCAGCTCTACTGCCTGCCGGCCTTCGTCCGGGCGCGCATCCCCGAGGCCCGGCTGCAGCACTTCATCCACATCCCCTGGCCCACGCCCCAGTACTGGAAGGTCCTGCCCCGGCACATCCGGGACGAGATCGTCACCGGCCTGCTCGGCAACGACATCATCGGCCTCCAGACCTCGCTGGACGCCCGCAACTTCCTCCTGACCTGCGAGGAGAACCTCGGGCTCTCGGTGGACCACCGCCAGAGCACGGTGTTCTTCGACGGGCGGCCGGTGTGGGTCCGCTCCTACCCGATCTCCATCGACGTCCCAGCGCTGGAGGCCCTGCGCGAGCACGAGGACGTGCGCCGGCACGAGGAGGCGATCGCCGCCTGGCGGCCGGAGTTCCTCATCCTGCGGGTGGACCGCACCGACCTCAGCAAGAACATCGTGCGCGGCTTCCTCGCCTACGAGCGGTTGCTGGAGAGCCACCCGGACCTCCGCGGCCGGGTCATCTTCTGGGCCCTCCTGCAGCGCTCGCGACAGGACGTGGACGCCTACCGTTCCTATCTGGGCGCCATCGTCCGGGCCGCTGCCGCCATCAACCGGCGCTTCCAGACCGGCAGCTGGATGCCGATCCGGCTGGAGGTCGAGGAGAACATGCACAAGGCGGTGGCCGCCTACAAGTGCTTTGACGCCCTGCTGGTCAATCCCATCTACGACGGCATGAACCTGGTGGCCAAGGAGGGGGCGGTGTGCAACACCCGCGACGGCATCCTGGTCCTCAGCGAGAACGCGGGGTGCCACGAGGAGTTGGGCCGCTTCGCCCTCACCATCAACCCCTTCGACATCGACCAGACCGCCGAGGCTCTCTACTTCGCGCTGACCCTGCCGGCGCGGGAGCGGGCCACCCGGGCCCGGGAGCTGCGGGCGGTGGTGCACCAGGCGGACATCACCCGCTGGATCGTGAACCAGCTCCAGGACATCCGCGAGCTCCTGGCCGAGTGACCCGCGGCCGCCCGCCCCGGGCCGGCGCGGGTCAGGGGACGGCCGCCGCCAGGAGCTGCAGGGTCTCGGCCCAGGCCTCGGGGGACGGCAGGGTGCGCCCCCCGGCGGCCGGGACCAGCTCCGGCGGCGTCTCGGCCCCCAGCACCGCCACCGGCAGGGCCAGCTCCAGCCGCTCCACCGCCACCGTGAGGGCCGCGAAGGCCGGGATGTCGCCGAGGTCGTCCCCGGCGTAGACGGCGGCGCGGGCCCTGGTCTCGGAGAGCAGGGCTCGGAGCTCTGTGCCCTTGGATCGCGGCCCGGGCGGCTGGAGCTCGTACACCATCCGTCCTCCGACCAGGCTCCAGCCCGTGGTGACGGCCAGGGCGGCCAGGGCCGGGCGGAGCATCGCCGCCGCCGCCAGCGGGTCGGCCGCCGGGCGGAAGTGGACGGCGGCGGACCACCGCTTGCGCTCCAGGGCGACGCCCGCAGGCCCCTTCGCGATGGTGGCCTCCAGGGCCGCCACGATGCCCGGCAGCTGGCGGGCTCGCCCCACGGCCTCGGGGGCGACCTCCAGGACGCCGTCGCGCCAGCGCTCCAGGCCGTAGCTCCCGCTGAGCCGGGCCCCGGGGATCGGGGCCAGGCGGGCGAGGGTGGTCACGTCCCGCCCGCTCAGGATCGCCACCGGCGTGCGGGTGGCCAGGTGGCACAGGGCCGCCGCGGCCCGGGGCAGGATGGTGGCGCCCATGGGGTCGGGGCAGATCGGGGCCAGGGTGCCGTCGAAGTCGGAGCTGAGCAGGAGGGTGCCACGCCGCGCGGCGGGAGCCACCAGCCCGGCCAGGCGCTCGGGGGTCAGGGGTGGCATCGAGCGCCGGGGCGGTTCGGGTGACCGGGGGACTGCCCTCACAGCCTCGATGGTATCGAGCGACCCCTGCGGGAATTGTTCCGCTCGTCCCGGTTCCGATACCCTGCCCACATGCCTGCGCCCGAAGTTCCGGCCGGTGAGGACTCGCTGCGCGGCCTGGTGCAGCAGCTCAGCGAGGAGGCGGGCCAGCTGGTCCGCGATGAGGTGGCGCTGGCCAAGGCGGAGGTCTGGGAGACCGTGCGGCGGGCAATCTGGCTGCTGGTCGGGATCGGCATCGCCGCGGTCGGGGTCCTCTACCTGGTGGTGTTCGGGCTGGGCATCGTGGTCGAGTGGCTCCCCAACCACACCCTGGTGACGGGCGTCATCGCCGCCGCCAGCCTGCTGGTGATCGCGATCGGGGCCGGCGTCGCCCTCGCGCACCGGCACATCCAGGTGCTGGCCCGGACCCGAGCCAGCCTGCGGGAGGACATCGAGTGGGCGAGAGCGCAGAGCAAGCGCGGCAGGCGGTAGCCGCCACCCGCGAGCGGATGGGCGCCACCCTGGACCGGCTGGAGCAGCGGGTGCGAGCCGATCTCGCCTGGCGCTCCCAACTGCGCCGCAAGGGACCCGGGCTGGCCGCGACCGGACTCATCGTGCTCGCGACCGGGGCGGCACTCTGGGCGCGGCACCGGGCCCGGCCCGCACCGGCCGAGCCGCAGTCGGCGGCGGAGTGGTTCGCGGCCATGCCCCCCGAGTGGCAGGCGGAGCTCCAGGCGCTGGTGGCCGAAGCGGCCGGCCGGCTGCCGACGGAGGCGGGTGGCGACCGGCGAGGGGGCCACGGCTCGGCCGCCCGTCGGCCACTGTGGCAGCGCCTGGCGCTGGTGGCGGCCCGGCAGGCCGCACCCTTGGCCCTGAGCGCGCTGACCCGACGCGGGGCGGGGACCTCGCCGGCCGCCGACTGACACCGGCTCCTGCCCCAGCGCCCGGCGAGCCCCGGGGCCCGGCCGACCGCGCCTATGATCGTGGCATGGTGCGTCCTGGAGACTGGAATCGGCCAGCGGGTGAGAGTCCCGCCCGGGTAGGTACTGGAGCGCCCGGTAGCAGGCCCCAGTTCGTCGGGGAGACCCGGCGGGCCGAGCGGGGCGTCAAGAGC
>JAKABB010000199.1 GCA_021802045.1 bacterium | reverse complement strand
ATCCACTACGCGTCCGACACCCCCTACACCCAGGCCCGCACCCTCGGTGCCCGGGGGCTGCAGTTCGAGGGGATGGAGGGAACCTACGCCGGGGCGCTGGCGATCGCGGCCCGGATCCTGCAGCGGGCGGGGGCCGTGCGGGCTCCCCGGAACGATCAGTGAGCGGACTGGTCAGGGAGCGTTGCCAGGCCTGCGCGCCCGGCACGCCCCCCCTGCCCGAGGCCGATATCGCCCAGCTGATGGATCAGGTGGCGCCCGCCTGGATCAGGTCGGGACCTGGCCTGCGGCGCCACCAGCGCACCAGCGACTTCGCCGAGGCATTCGGCCTGGCGACCAGGATCGCGCTCCTGGCGGAGCGGGAGGGCCACCACCCGGAGCTGCGCTTGGGCTGGGGGTACCTGGAGGTGGAGTTGACCACTCACGCCGCGGGCGGAGTGACCCGCAACGACTTCATCATGGCCGCCAAGATTGATCGACTGCTGGAGCCCTCCTCGGGTGGCCGGGCCTAGGCGGCGGCAGGCGGCGCGCGCTCCGGGGCTCCGCCACCGGGAGTGAGCGCCAGTGCGGTTCTGATCAACCCGGCGCGGGTCCCTCAGCACCTCGGACTGCGCTCGCGCCTCCAGGAGTTGCTGTGGGACGCGGGCTGGGCGGCTCCCGTCTTCGTCGAGACCGATCCCGCCGGGGGCGAGCGGGAGGGACTCCAACGGGTGCTCCGGGAGGGCGTCGAGGTCCTCTTCGCGTGCGGCGGCGATGGGACGGTCGCCAGCGCCGTGCGCGCCCTGGCGATGCACCCCGATGTCGCCCTGGCGGTGGTGCCCCTGGGCAGCGGCAACCTGCTGGCGCGCAACCTGGGCCTGCCGCTGGACCCGATCGCGGCGATTCGGACGGCGATCACGGGGTCCCGTCGCCCCATCGACCTCGGCGAGGTCGATGGGGTCCGCTTCTGCGTCGCGGCGGGGATGGGCCTGGACGCTCAGATGCTGGCCGACGCCCCCCGGCTGGCCAAGCGCGCACTGGGCTGGTTGGCCTACGTCCCGTCGGTCTTGCGCCACCTGCCCGAAGCGGGCTTCACGGTCGAGCTCAGCGTGGACGGCGGGGCTCCGCTGCTGCGCCGCGCCCGGTCTGTCCTGGTTGCCAACGTGGGCACCCTGCCCGGGGGGCTGACGCTACTGCCGGCCGCCGCCGCCGACGATGGCCAGCTAGACGTGATCCTGATTGCCTCCCGGCGTCCCCTGGACCTGGCCAGGATCGGGTGGAGGGTGGGTGTGCGACATCCCGGCGGCATGGGGCTGGAGTCGCTGGTGGGCCGAGAGATCCAGATAGTCACCGACCTACCCCGCCCGCGCGAGGCCGACGGCGAGCCCCTGGCGCCCGCCTCGGTGATGGAGGCGAGGGTGCTGCCGAAGGCGCTCCTGGTGTGCGTGGCTGCGGCCTGATCTAGACCGTCTCATCGCCTCCGCGTGACCCGCGGGCGATCGCTGCCTCAGGTCAGGGTCGGCCCCGCCGACCTGCCGGAGCCCGGTCCCGCTCCAGAACCGGCCGCGCTTGCCGGTCAGTCGGGAGCCCGGGCCACCACCGCCAGCGTCGCTGGGTCAACCGCCGCCGGTCACGGCCGCGCCGCGGCCCCGAAGAGAGGCGGAAACCAGCTCGACGGGATGCAGCGCGGGTACCGCGCTGCCCTGCTCCGCCAGCGCGGCCCGAATCTGCAGCAGGCACCCCGGGTTGCCCGCCACCACGCAATCGGGAGCAACGGCGGTGACGTTGGCTGCCTTGCGCAGCCCCAGATCATGGGCCGCCGCGGGCTGGGTCAGGTTGTACACCCCGGCGCTGCCGCAGCAGAGGTCACCCTCCGGTATCTCCAGCAGCCGCAGCTCAGGGATCGCCTGCAGCACCCGGCGGGGCGCGGCCCTGATGCCCTGGGCGTGAGCGAGATGGCAGGCATCGTGGTAGGCGACCCGCAGCGGCAGTGGGTGCAGGTCGTCGGGGGGGCCGAGCTCGTCGAGGATTTCGGTCACATCCCTGACCTTGGCGGCAACCGCCCGGGCGCGCGCCGCCCACTCGTGGTCATCCTCCAGCAGCCGCCCCAGCTCGCGGAGCATGGCGCCGCAGCCCGCGGCATTGACGGCGATCCGGTCCACGGCGGGGTCCTCGAAGGTGGCGACGAACGCCCGCGCCCGGTGCAGGGCCGACTCCTGGCGCCCGGCGTGGAGCTCGAGCGCGCCGCAGCAGCCCTGCTGGGGTGGGATCCTGACCTCGGCCCCGTAGGCGGCCAACACCTCGGCGGTGGCCACGTTGGTCTGGGCCTCCACAACCCTCTGGACGCACCCGGCCAGGACCGCCACCCGCAGCCGGGCAGGACGTCCGTGGGTGGGCCGCTGGGGCCGGGGCAGCCTGGCCCAGGAGCTTCTGAGGCTCCCCCGGGGCGCCAGCCGGGCCGCGGCCGCGAGCTCACGGGTGGGCGCCAGTGCTCGTGGGTCGAGATTGGGACCGCTGAGGCGATCCGCCGCCCACAGCAGGGAGTTGAGCAGGCGCAGGCGGGTGGGATGGGGGAGGACTGCGAACAGCGCCCAGCGCCAGAGCCGCTCCCGCCGGCGACGGGGGTAGCGCCGCTCCACCTG
>JAKABB010000198.1 GCA_021802045.1 bacterium | reverse complement strand
GCCCCCGCCCCCGGCGGGCCCCGAGCCCCCGCCGCCGGCCCCCGCCTGCCCGCGCTGCGGCTCGCCGCGGACCCGCGAGCTCAGCCGCTTCGGAGCCACCGGGTGCCGGGCCCTTTGGGCCTGCCGGGCCTGCCAGGAGCCGTTCGAGCAGTTCAAGGCCCTGCGCTGACCGTGGCCAGCGGCGCCTCCCGGGCCCATCGCCCCGGGGCCTTCCACCCGCTGCGGGTCGCGGCCGTCGAGCCCGTCGCCAGCGACGCCGTGGCCATCACCTTCGCCGTGCCGCCGGCCCTGGCCGAGGCCTTCCGCTTCCAGGCCGGGCAGCACCTCACCCTGCGCACCACCCTGGGCGGCGTGGAGCAGCGGCGCTCGTACTCCATCTGCACCCCCGCCCCCTTGGGCCCCCTGCGGGTGGCCGTCCGCCGGCTGCCCGGCGGCGCCGTCTCCCCCCACCTCCACGACCGGCTCCGCCCCGGGGACCTCTGCGAGGTGATGGGGCCGGCGGGGGGCTTCACCCAGGCCTTCGAACCCGGGGCCCGGCGGCGCTACTGCGCCATCGCCGCCGGCTCCGGCATCACCCCCGTGCTCTCGCTGGTGGCCACCGCGCTGGCCGTGGAGCCCGGCAGCGAGGTGGTCCTGCTCTACGGCAACCGCAGCGCAAGCTCGGCCATGTTCGTCGACGAGATCGCCGACCTCAAGGACCGCCATCCCACCCGCCTGCAGGTGCTGCACGTCTTCTCCCGGGAGCGGCAGGAGGTGGAGCTGGCCAACGGCCGCCTGGACGGGGCCAGGCTGCGCCGCCTCCTGGCGACCGTGGTCGGGCCCCGCCCGGTGGACGTCTTCTGGATCTGCGGGCCCCATCCGATGGTGCAGGGGGCCCGGGCCCTCCTGGAGGCCCAGGGGGTGGCCGCGGCGGCGGTGCGCAGCGAGCTGTTCTTCGTCGAGGACCGGCCCCCGCAGCGCACCGACGCGGAGGCGACGGCCCTGGCCCGCCCGGGGACGGTCACGGTCACCGCGCGGCTGGGCGGGCGCGAGACGACCTTCACCATGGGCCGGGCGGCAACCCTGGTGGACGGGCTCCTGACCGTGCGCCCGGACGCCCCCTTCTCCTGCAAGGGCGGCGTCTGCGCCACCTGCCGGGCCCGGCTCCTGGAGGGCCAGGTGGCCATGGACCACGCCTACGCCCTGGAGCCCTCGGAGCGGGCCGCCGGCTACGTCCTCACCTGCCAGTCCCACCCGCTGAGCGAGCGGGTGGTGGTGGACTACGACGGCTGAGGCGCCCCCCGCCCGGCCCCCGGGCCACGGCTACCATGGGGGGATGGCGCCCACCGACCCGGTCGTCGTCGCGGCGGTGCGCACCCCGTTCGGCAAGCTGGGGGGCAGCCTGGCCGCCGTCTCGGCCATCGACCTGGGCGCGGTCGCCATCCGCGCGGCCCTGGAGCGGGCGGGGGTGGAGCCGGGGGCCGTCGACCACTGCATCATGGGCACGGTGGTCACCGCCGGCCTGGGCCAGGTGCCGGCCCGCCAGGCGGCCCTGCGCGCCGGCCTGCCGCCGACGGTCCCGGCGCTGACCGTCAACAAGGTCTGCGCCTCCTCCCTGAAGGCGGTCAACCTGGCCGCGCTCCTGATCCGCGCCGGGGACGCGGAGGTGGTGGTCGCCGGGGGGATGGAGTCCATGACCCAGGCCCCGCGGCTGCTGCCCGGCACCCGCCGGGGGGTGGCGCTGGGGCCGCTCACCCTGGCCGACGCCATGCTCCAGGACGGGCTCACCTGTCCCATCGACGGCGTGCCCATGGGCGAGCACGGCCACGCCGTGGCGCAGGAGCTGGGGGTGAGCCGGGAGGCCCAGGACGCCTACGCCCTGCGCTCCCAGCAGCGCTACGAGGCGGCCCGCCAGGCCGGCTGGATCGCTGAGGAGCTGGTGCCGGTGCCGACCGGCGCCGGCGGCTCGGCCGTGGTCGACCGCGACGAGCAGCCGCGCCCCGACACCACCCGGGAGCGGCTGGCCGGGCTGCGCCCGGTCTTCGGGGGAGCGGCGGGGACGATCACCGCCGGCAACGCGCCGGGCATCAACGACGGGGCGGCGGTGGTGGTGCTGACCAGCCGGGCCCGGGCGGAGGCCGAGGGCTACCCGGTGCTGGCCACCTGGGTCGGGAGCGGGGAGGCCGGCGCCGACCACCCCTACCTGGCCACGGTCCCGGCGCTGGCCCTGGGGCGGGCCCTCAGTCGCACCGGCGGGGTGCTGAGCATCCCCGACCTGGCCGTGGTCGAGATCAACGAGGCCTTCGCCGCCGTCGTCCTCACCAGCTCCCGCATGCTGGAGCTGGACTTGGAGCGGGTCAACCCCAACGGCGGGGCCATCGCCGTCGGCCATCCGATCGGGGCCTCGGGGGCGCGCATCCTGGGCAGCCTGGTCTGGGAGCTGCGCCGGCGGGGCGGGGGCTACGGGGCCGCCACCATCTGCTCCGGCCTGGCCCAGGGCGAGGCGACCCTGGTCCGCGTCGACTGACGGTGGCCGCCGGCCCCGACGGCGAGGCCCTGGTCGCGGCGGCGGAGCGCTTCGCCGCCGAGGTCCTGGCCCCCAGGGCCGCCGCCCGGGCGGCGGGGGCGGGGGAGGACCCCCGGGAGCTGGCGCGCGCCGCC
>JAKABB010000197.1 GCA_021802045.1 bacterium | reverse complement strand
CGCTGGCACGACCAGATCCCCTTCCACGAGTACTTCGACGGCGACACCGGCAAGGGGCTCGGCGCCTCCCACCAGACGGGGTGGACCGGGCTGGCCCTGGACCTCATCCGCCACCGGCCCGCGCCGTAGCGGCCGGGTTGGGCGGGACGGCACCCGCGCGCCCGGCAGCAGCCGCGCAGCTGCTCCTATAGCCGATCCGGGTCCTCGGCCGCGTCCGCCCCGGACCGCGGCGCCCTCCCCCTCCCCGCCGACGACGCCATCATCCCCAGGGCACGCCCCCAGACCCGCGCACCCCGCCACCCTTCCCCAACTCCACCACCTCCGCCACCGCAGCCACGGACCGCTGCGGCGGCTGCTCGCGGACCCCAAGGCGACCACGGGGGTGGTGGCGCATCGCGATCGCCTGGCCCGGCTGAACGCCGAGCTGGTCGAGGCCTCCTTGCTCGCCCACGGGGACCAGCTGGTGGTGCTCCACGAGGGGCAGGGGGAAGACGATCTGGTCCGGGACATGGAGGGGGTGCTCACCAGCTTCTGCGCCCGCCTCTATGGGAAGCGGTCGGCCCGGAACCGGGCCCTGAAGGCCCTCAACTGCGCCAAGCACGACGTGGGGCCACAGGGGCTGGGCCAGACGGCATCTCGGACGCGATCCCGAGCCGGCGGTCCGCCACCCGATCGGGCCTCCGGGGCAGGCGCCGGCGGGCACCACGCTGCGGATCCGCACCCGGCTGCGCGTCTCGGCCGTGACCGTGTGGCGCTGGGAGCCAATCTGGGACGGCTCGCCCGCGCCGATCTGGCCCGGCACAGCGCTGCCGGACTGAAGCACGACCAGAAAGTCTGGGCGGCACGCAAGCGGGCGCTCACCGCGCAGTCGTCCTCGCGCTGGGCAGCGGCGATCACTCAGGCCTCCAACGACGCCTACTGCGCCACCGCCCGGCGCAATCAGCGGCGCCAGCAGAGGGACCTCACCCGGGCGATGGCCACCCTGACGGAGAAGCTCGAGCGCCCCTGCCACGCGGCTCCAGAGCGCAGGGATCTGCACGCCGGCCAGGCAGGACGCCATCTGGGCTCCGGCTACCGCTCAGGGGGGGAGCTCGCCATGAAGCGGGCGCGGCTGCAGCACCTGCGGGCACGCCTGGCCAACCTGGATCTGGATGTCGAGGCCGGCCGGGTGCACATCACCCTGGGGGGCAAGCGCCGGCTGCGCCACCGCCTGCACGGCCACCCGGAGTGAAGCCCGCAGCGTTGCGCGGCTGGTGAGTTTACCGCCCGCTGACCCGCCCCGCGCCCGAGACCGGCGTCAGCGGGCCCGCGCCCTGGGCCCGCCCCGGTATCGCTCCGCTTGCCTTCCCGAGCTTCTTCCCGGGCTCCGACGCGCAATTGCGCGCAAGCCGCGTGCTCGACTGATGCGGACGGTAGCGGCACCAGAGCCGCCCCGTGCCCTTCGTCACCGCGACCCGGATGACCTTCGACTCCCATCGACCGTGGCAGCCCCACGGGGGTCATCGCGTCCAACCCGATGTGCGGGTGGGAAGGCAAGGACCGCGGGGTGCCCAGCCGGGAGATCAGCGCCCGAACGGGGAAGGACCGTAGTGGTCGTTCGTGAGAGCTCCATCTTCCCTGCCCGGAACGTCGAGGCCGAGCTGGATCGACATGGCCTGTCGGACCTGCGTTCGTAGGCCAGGGTCGCTGAGGATGCGGACCTGAGCCGTTCGATCCAGCATGTCGGCGGCACGGAGAATCGAGACCGTACGAAGCTGGTGCACGAGAATCAGCCCATCCTTTGTCTGCCCAGCTTGTCCGGCGCTGATGGGGATCTCAAGCGCGTTGCGGGGTTGCGTGTGCGCGGCCGTGATGGGGCAGACGGACATCATCCCCAGGGCCCGGAGCGGCTCGTACGACACCACGAGGGCGCGACGGCTGCCGCCCTGCTCATGGCCTTCGATCGGATCGAAGTTGACGATGAGGATGGCCCAGCGCATGCCCGTGCGAGCCAACGCTCAGCCCACTTCCCAGGCCGCCCGGTCATCCACCTCGAACTCGGCGGCGATCTCGGCCATCTCGCGCTGGAACTCAGGGTCACGAGCACAGACGGCGAACTGACGGGCATGCTCCTCGTCGCGGACCCGCCGCCCCAGGCTCTGGATCGCCGCTTCGACGACGGCATCCTGGGTGGGGGCCACATGGGACTCCTCGGCCAGGCGCCGGACGAGGCCCACAGTCAGTGGGCTGAGGTTGTAAGTGCGCTTGATCTTGGCCATGGACCCAGGATAGCACGTCGGATGGGACGTCAGTTGGGGTGTGCCATGGGGCCGGGTGAGGACGTTGCGCGCAGGAAAGAGCCATGGAGCGCACCACCATGGAGTGGCACCGGTCGGCGGCCGCGACGCCCCAGACCCGTGCGGGGAGGCGCTCGCCTGATCGCCCAACGCTGAGCGGGTCCAGATGACCTCGACTGGCTGCCCTGGCCGATTGGGGATCCACCGCCCGGGCCGCGGCGCAGCCGGAGGAGTGTCAAGCGGTCGAGGTCGAACACCCATCTGGGACGGTGCCCAGGTGGGGCCGAGTCGGGTTGCGCATGGGAGTCCTGGCCGGGGGCCGAGGGGACACCGGCCTGGGGAGCCTCCCTCCGGACGCTGACCGTTCACCGCG
>JAKABB010000066.1 GCA_021802045.1 bacterium | reverse complement strand
GCCGCCAGGGGGCCTGGCCGCCTCCCGGGCCCCCTGCCCGCGATCTCCCCGCACCCGGCCGGCCCGGGCGGGCCGTACCCTCGCCGGTGGGAGGTGGCGCGGGGCGGGGCGGCCGGCCGCCCGGCGTTGCCCTCGCGGGCACCTCCGGCTCGGGACCGTGTCGCGATGTCACAGACGGGGTGCTCGGATGGAGTTCGGCCGACTGATCTTGGGACGGCCGCTGCGGGCCAGTGAGGCCGGCCGGGAGGAGATCAACCCGGTCGAGGGCCTCTCGGCGCTGTCCCTGGATGCGCTGACCTCGGTCGCCTACGGACCGCAGGCGCTGCTGCTGGCTCTGGCCGCGGGCGGGGTGGCGGCACTGCGCCTGGCGCCCTGGATCACGCTGGCCATCGTCGCGTTGCTGGCCCTCCTGGTCCTCTCCTACCTGCAGGTGATCGTGGCCTACCCCGGCGGCGGCGGCGCCTACGCCGTCGCCCGGGCCAACCTGGGCCCCGGGCTCTCGCTCCTGGCGGGGGCGTCGCTCATCGTGGACTACACCCTGACGGTGGCGGTCTCGATCGCCGCCGGGGTGGCCTCCCTGACCTCCGCCTACCCCGGGCTGACCCCGGCCACGGTGCCGCTGTGCCTGGGCATCCTCGGCCTCATCACGGTCCTCAACCTGCGCGGCCTGGGCGAGGGCGCGCGCGCCTTCCTCCTGCCCACCCTGGCCTTCATCGTCGGCCTGCTGGTGGTGATCGCCATCGGCCTGGTCCACCCCCTGGCCCCCCACCTCCGCCCACCCGGAGCCCCCCAGATCCGAAGCCACGCGGTGGAGGCCCTGGGGGCGCTGCTGGTGCTGAAGGCCTTCTCGGCCGGCTGCAGCGCGCTCACCGGCGTCGAGGCCATCGCCAACGGCGTGCCCCTGTTCCGGGCGCCGCGGGTGCGACGGGCGCGCCAGACGGAGATCCTGCTCGGGGTCCTGCTCGGCACCATGCTGCTGGGGCTGGCGGCGCTGGTGCAGCGCTTCCACATCCAGCCACGGGCCAACGACGCCGTGCTGAACCAGATCATCGGCGAGGCCATCTCCCGCGGCTGGGCCTTCGATGCCCTCTCCATCGTGGTGACGGTGGCGCTGGCGCTGGCGGCCAACACCTCCTTCGGGGGGCTGCCGGTCCTGGGCAGCCTGCTGGCCCGCGATCACCGTCTGCCGCACGCCTTCGCCCTGCGCGGCGACCGGCTGGTCTTCAGCCGGGGCATCTGGGTGCTGGCGGTCCTCGCCGGAGCCCTGCTGGTTGCCACCGGGGGCAACACCGCCGCCCTCATCCCGCTCTTCGCCATCGGCGTGTTCACCGGCTTCACCCTGGCCCAGGCCGGCCTGGTCCACCACTGGGCCTCCGAGCGCCCCCGAGGCTGGGTGGCGCGGGCCGCGCTCAACGCCGTCGGGGCGACCGCCACCGGGGCCGCCACGCTCATCTTCGTCTTCACCAAGTTCGCCGAGGGAGCGTGGGTGGTGGTGGTCACGGTCCCCCTGCTGATCCTCCTCTTCGTCCGGGTGGAGGCGTACTACGCCGCGGTCGGCCGCGAGCTGCGCCTGGGGCGGACGCCGCCCCGGCCACCGCCGGGGCGGACGATGGTGGTGGTCCCGGTGACCGACATCTCCCGGCTCACCGCCGAGGCCCTGGCCGTGGCCCTCTCCATCAGCGACGAGGTGGTGGCGGTGACCGTGAGCTTCGAGGACGGCGACCCGGCCGCGGAGCTGACCCGGCACTGGGAGCACTGGGCGCCCGGGGTGCCCCTGGTGGTGGTGCGCTCGCCGTACCACTCCGTGGCCCGACCGCTGCTGTCCTTCGTCCGCCAGCAGCGGCCGAGCGCCCAGCGCCGGCTGGTGGTGCTGATCCCGGTGGTGGTGCCCCGCCGCTTCTGGCACGCCGTCCTGCACAACCACCTGGACCTGGTGCTGTCCGCCACCCTCCGGCACCGCCGCCATGTGGTGGTGGCCCGACTCCCCCTCTTCCTGCGCAACGAGTAGGCGGCGGCCGCCCCACGACCGGGCACCGTCGGATGGTCGGGGGCGGCCCGGCCCCCGGATGGGGCGGGCGCGCCGTCGGGCTCTCCGACCGTGATGTCGCGCGCGCGACCGGTCTCTCTGCCCTGCCCGGAGAACGACCTCGGCGGGCGGCGGCCGGAGGATGCGGCGCCGTCGGCGGCGTGGCGGTCAAGGCTCAGCGAGGGCTGGACGCGCCTGGCCCATCTGGGCCCGTTCCGCTGGCCCCACGGCCTTCTCCGCCCGCACGGCGACGGCGCGACCCGTCGGCGCCCGGGCGCGGACGCGAAATGGTCAGGGTTGGGGCCCCGCTGCAGGGACCGGAGGATGGCCGAGGGGGTGACAGGGCGCGCCTCCAACGAGGCGGCCACTCCGGGGTGCCGGTAAGGAACGTGTCACGCAGTGCCATGCGGGCGACTGGATGGGCTCTGGCCGTGATAGTGAGAGCAGCCCGTGTGATCGAACCACGTCCGAGGTGCTACGGAGAGCGGAAGATGTCATGGGTACCGATCCGGCGCCAGATGACGTGTACCTGACCGGACTTGACTTCGGCTCCGAACTGCCAGGTGGCCCGGCCGTCAGGCGCGAACGTCAGCTCCATGATGTCGCCGGTGCGTTGCACGGTCTTCACCCGGAGACCGGGCCGGAATGGCCGACCCGCTTCCAGATCCTCGACGAACCGGGCAACGGCCACGCGAAACCGCTCCTGCTCGGCAGGGCCAAGCGATCGCCAGTCGTGATCGAATCGAGGAAGCCGCTGGTAGGTGGGCACCTACCGAAGGGAGTCGAGGAAGGCGTCGCCGTTGTCGAACACGGTTCCCTCGCCGGCGGCTACCTGCTCGCTGGCCTCCCGTTCACCGGCTTGCCATGCGTCGGTCCAGAACCATGACTGCTCAGCTGGGATGGACTTCAGTCCGTGCATCGTCACCTGACCGGCCTCCACGACGAATGCCACGTCGTCGCCCTCCTCGACGTGGAGGGCCTCCCGGATCTCTCGGGGCAGCGTGATCTGTCCCCTGCTCCGGACCACCGCTCGGGTCATCTGCGCTCCTCTGCGATTCGCACTTCCAGAAATTCATCCTAGCCGGTCACCGCCCCAGCCGTTGCAGCGGCGTCCGGTCGGGAATGCGTGGTTACCGGTTACGCCACCGGACACGCAGCCCCTCACGCGCCACTACGACGAGAACGGGGCCGCGTCAGGGGAACTCCGCCGAGGGCCGTGGCTGAGCGGGTTCTCCAAGGGCTGCAGGACCACCGCGCAGCGGTCGGCCGGAGGGCCGGGGCCACCAGGGATCCGGCCCTCAGCCGCCCGGCCCGCCGACCGCCGCGTAGGCCACAGTCGGGGCGGCCCGGCGCAGGGCCTCCCCGGTCCGGTCCAGGAAGTCCTTGATCGTGGCCTCGGCGACCCGGTGCAGCAGGAAGCGGTCCACGGTCAGGCCCACCGGGCCCAGCGGCGGGCGGTAGGTGAGATTGATCACCAGCTGGGTGCACTCGGCCCCCAGGGCCGCCACCTCCAGCTCGCCCTCGAAGCGGGGGAACAGCGCCTGGGGGCCCGTGACCCGCCAGGTCAGGGGCAGCGCGGTGCGCCCGGGGGTCCGCAGCGGCGCCCCGAAGCTGATGGCCACCTGCTTGCCCACGCGGTAGCGCCCCAGCTCGAAGCCCACCGCCGCCAGCAGCAGCTCGCCCCGGCGGTTGGCGCTGGTGGCCAGCCCCGGCAGCCACCGCTCGGGGGCCTCGAGCAGGCGCGGCTCGATCCGCTCGAAGGGCTCGGCCAGCTCGCAGTAGTAGCGCAGGAACACGGCTCCCCTCACCGGCCCGGGGCGCGCGCGCCGGCGGCGCGGGTGGGGGCCCGCCCGGGCCCCGGCTCCGGGGTCGCCGCCGGGGCGGAGCGGCGGCCGTTCGCCGAGTCCCTCCGGACCGGGGTGGGCAGCGTGAGGTTGACGGTCGTCCCCCGCCCCGGCGGGGAGTCGATCTCCAGCCGGCCGCCGAGGAGCGCCGCGCGCTCCCGCATCCCCCGAACCCCGAGGCCCACGGCGGCCGCGGCCGCCGTGAAGCCCTGGCCGTCGTCGTGGACCTGGGCCCGCACGGTGCGGCTGGCGAAGGTGAGGCCGACCGTGACCCGGCGGGCCCCGGCGTGGCGCTCGACGTTGCGGAGCGCCTCCTGGACGATCCGGAAGAGGGCGATGGTCCGGTCGCGACCGAGGCCCGCCTCCGAGCCCCGGACCTGCAGGGAGGCCTCCACCCCGGTGCGGTCGGCGAAGCCCGCCACCAGCTGGCGCAGCGCCGCCGTCAGCCCCAGGTCGTCGAGGCCTGGGGGCCGCAGCCCCTGGGCCAGCTGGCGCAGCTCGGCGATGACCCCGGCCAGCGCCCGGTGGGCGGCCTCCAGGTCGTCGCGGACGGCGGGGGGCAGCCCCTGGGCCTCCGACAGCAACTCCAGGCGGCGCAGGAGGTAGATCAGGGTCTGCAGGGGGTCGTCGTGGATGTCCTGGGCCACCCGCCGCCGCTCCTCCTCCTGGACGTGGAGCACCTCGGCGGCGTAGGCCTCGGTGCGCCGCTGCCGCTCCTGCTCCTCGGTGAGGTCCTGCAGGATGATCTGCAGCAGGGGGTCGCCGCCGCGGTCGGTGACCAGCGCCGAGAGCGGGTGCAGGGCCCGGATCTGACCGCCCTCGGTGGTGACCGCCACCATCCGCGGGGGCGCCTGGGCCAGCAGCCGCCGGGCCGGGCCGTCGCCGAGCAGCTCCGCCAGCCGGCGCCGCCCGATGCGGGCCCCGAAGAGCTCCTTGGCGGCCGGGTTCGCCTCGCGCAGGGCCCCGGTGCCGTCGACCACCAGGGTCGGCGCGGAGCTGGCCTCGAAGAGGGCCCGGTAGCGCGCCTCCGCGGCGCTGTGGGCCTGGATGGCCTCCCCGGCCCGCCGTCGGGCGATCGTCTCCCGCTCCACCCGCTGCCCGACGGCCACCGCCACCACCGCGATCAGGACCAGGATCGTCCCGTCGGTCCAGACGTCGGCCCGGGAGTCGACGGCCAGGAGGTCGGGGGCCATCAGCACGATCCCCCAGGCGGCGCTGGCGCAGGAGCCGCTGAGCCCGAAGCTGAGGGCGGCGTAGATGACCGGGATCAGGAAGAGGCCGACGGTGGTGAAGTCGGGGATCCCCAGGGGCAGGCCGCCACCGTGGAGGTCGAGCAGGAGGTGCCCCGCGGCCAGGGCCAGGATCAGGGCCTGGACGACCCAGAAGCGCCGGTCACGCAGGGGCGGCTTGAGCACCCGTCCGAGGATCTCGCCACCGGTCGGCATGGTCGCGCCCATGGTCGGCCGGCCTCATCGCCGCGGCCGTCGCCGGCCGCGGCTGCGCGCGTTCACGCGCTGGCGTCCAGGCGACGCCGGCAGGTCTGCAGCGCCGCCCGCGCCGCCTCCCGGCCCTGGGCCATGGCTCCGACCACGGTGGAGGGGCCGACCAGCGCGTCCCCCACCACCCAGAGCCGGTCCCCCTGGGGGGTCTGGGCGGCGTCGAGCCCGGCCGCCGCCTGGTGCCGCCAGAGCCAGGTCCACCAGCTGGCCCGGAAGAGCGCGGCGCCCGCCCGCGGTCGGTGCAGGATCCTGGACCACCAGCCGCTCCTGGTGGGGGTCCCGGCCACCGCCAGGGTGACCTCGCGGGCCAGGGCCTGGGTGCCCACCGCCCCACCGGCCAGGATGCCGCTGGCCAGCCAGCGCCGGCTGGGGATGGCGTGCCGGAGGTCGACCGGGGGCAGGGGCAGGTCGACCACGTCGCCCGCCACGTCTGCCGCCACCCGGTAGCCGAGGGCGAAGACCACCCGGTTGACCATCACCCGCTCCGGCTCGCCGGCCAGGACCTTGGGGCGGTCGCCGACGGTCCGCTGACGGGTCCGCTGCAGCCAGGCCGTGGACACACCGATGGAATCGCCCTCCAGCCGCTGGACCGTCTGCGAGAAGCGTACCTCGACCCCCTCGCGGCGGGCCTCCGCCAGCTCGTCGGGCCGGACCCGGGCGAAGCGCTCGTCCATCCACTCCACCGCGACGGCGTCGGCTCCCAGCCGGCGCACGGTGCGGGCCACGTCCATGGCGGTGTTGCCCCCGCCGATCACCAGCACCCGGGTCCCGGGCCCGATCTCCGGCAGCCGGTCGCCGGCCAGCAGGGCCCGCTTGGCCCGGTCGAGGAACTCGGCGGCGTCCTCGGTCCCGGGGAGCTCCACCCCGGGGATCGGGGGAACGATGGGCCGGGAGGCCCCGTGGGCCAGGATGACCCCGTCGTGAGCCGCCAGCAGCCCCTCCAGGGTCACGTCCCGGCCCAGGGCGGTGCCGGTGCGCAGCTCCATCCCCGCCGCCAGCAGCGCCTGGATCGGACGCTCCGCGACCTCGGTGGGCAGGGTGAAGTCGGGGATCCCCCAGCGCAGCACCCCCCCGGGGCGGTCGTCCTTCTCCAGCATGGTGACCCGGGCCCCCGCCGACAGCAGCCACCAGGCGGCGGCGCAGCCGGCCGGGCCGGAGCCCACCACCGCCAGCGACAGGCCCACGCCCTCGGCGCTGGTCCGCTCGACGCCGGGGACCGCCGCCCGCTCGGTGATGAAGCGCTCCAGGCGGCCGATGCCCACCGCCTGGCCGCCGGCCAGGGTCCAGGAGCAGGCCCCCTCGCACTGCACGCTCTGGTCGCAGACCCGGCTGCAGATGTCCGGGAGGACGCTGGTCTCGCGCAGGACGGCGTGGGCCAGGCCCAGGTCACGGGCGCGCACGGCGGCCAGGAAGCTGGGGATGTCGTTGTGGGCCGGGCAGCCCTCGAGGCAGGTGGGGTCTGGGCAGTTGAGGCAGCGCTCGGCCTCGGTCTGGGCCTCGCGCCAGCTGGAGAAGCCGCGCCGCACCTCGCGGATGTCCCCCACCAGCGCCGTGGGGTGGATCGTCGGGGGCTCCTGGCGGGGGCCCACCACCACCGGGCCGGTGACGGTCACCGCCGAGTACGGGCACACCCGCTGGCACTGCCGGCAGCCGACGCAGAGGTGGTCGTCGGCCTGCGCGATCCAGTTCTCGGTGTCCAGGCGCAGCGCCCCGGTGGGGCAGCGGATGATGCACTCCTGGCAGCCGGCGCAGCGCTCGGACTCGACGCGGACGAAGGCGTGCTCCCCGGGAGCGGCGGTCCCGGCGGTCCCGTCACGGGTCAGTAGTTGCGTGGTCATCGCCCTTGCCTCCCGGCGCGCGTCCGATCCGACCGCGGCGCCATCACTGGATCCCGCCCATGCCCACGTACAGTGCCGCCACGGCCACGCCGCAGAGGCACACCCCCAGGGTGCTGACCACCCGCAGCCAGCCCAGGTGGCGGGTCAGCGGGGCCAGGTCGCGCCCGGCGATGCGCCAGGTCGCGTAGACCGCGGCCAGGGTGCCGATGGCGCTGAGCACCACCTGGCTCACCACCACCCCGCCGGGGGAGAGGATGTGGAAGTTGTAGAGGGAGGAATGGGCGGTGCCGAAGAGGTTCCAGTGCAGCCCGAAGGGGTCGGAGATGGCGGGCACGATGCGGGCGGCGTGGTACCAGAAGCGGGGCAGTTGCCGGCTGAGGTAGTCCGAGGCCATCAGCGGGATGAGGCCGTAGGCCAGGGGCGCGAACCAACCGGCGAACGACCCGGCCCGGCCCCGGCTGACCGACTTGGCCAGGGCCACGCTGCGCTTGGCCAGGACCGCCCGCACGCTCCAGGCGTAGGCCGCCACCACCGCCGCCACCACCGCGATGATGCCGAGGTAGTCGACGGGGTTGGGGTAGCCGGGGAAGTGGGTGGTGCGGTTGAGCCATCCGTCGAGGGGCGCGTAGAAGGGCATCGCGTTCAGCTGCTGGAAGAGCACCAGGCCGAAGAGGATGGCCACCGCCCAGGCCACGTCGACCCGGCGCCGGACGGGGGCGATCACCGACGTCAGCGGCTTCTGCACGTAGATGCCGACGTTGTCGTAGGGGCAGTTCTTGATGCACTCGGTGCACAGGCCGCACATCAGGTTGGAGGTGGCGCTGCCGGGCCACTCGTACCAGGGGCAGGGGTAGCCACGCTCGCTGCCGCGCATGCAGTCCTTGGTGGGGCAGGTGAGGCAGCGCTCGCGGTCCCGGGTCCGCATCCCGGCCACCATCCCCGTCGAGCCCACGGTGCCGATGAGGGCGGTCAGGGGGCAGAGGTAGCGGCAGAAGGTGCGCCGCTCGAAGACCAGGAAGGTCAGCAGCGCCGAGCCGATGACGAAGAAGACCAGGAAGCTGGTGAAGCGCGGGTCACCGGGCCCGGCGATGTTGAAGTACTCCTCGAACCAGGTCAGCCCGAGGAACATGGCCACCGAGGGCAGCAGGGCCCACTTGGTGAGGGCCTGGGGCCAGCGCAGGTTGAGGCCGATGGAGCCGATGTGGCGCTTCCAGAAGGTGTGGCGCTGGACCCACTCGGCGAAGCCCCCGAAGGGGCACATGACGCACCAGCCGCGGCCAATGCCCACCATCAGAAGGAAGACGGCGCAGAACCAGATGTACCAGGTGATGACGGTGGAGAAGTTGCGGGTGGGCAGGAGCACGCCCAGCAACCCGGTGACGATGACCAGCCAGAAGATGATCTGGTTGGGCAGGATCAGGAAGAACTGGAAGGGCCGGCTCTTCAGGGCCCGACGCACCAGGGGCAGGCGGGAGATGTCCACCGTCGGGTCGGTGGGCCCG
This sequence comes from bacterium, assembly GCA_021802045.1. Taxonomy (GTDB): domain Bacteria; phylum Chloroflexota; class Dormibacteria; order Aeolococcales; family Bog-877; genus JAKABB01. The sequence continues at coordinate 5,666 of JAKABB010000066.1, read as the reverse complement.
AAGTGCTCCGCCTGCCCCTCACGGGTCGGGGGGCGGAGCCGGCTGGGCAACTCCCGGACCGGGAGTTCTCGAAGTGGCAGGGCCATGCGCGTTGTCTCCTCGTCAGCGGTCGACCCCCGCACGGGTTCTCACCCGAGGGTAGGTGGAACCCCCCACGGGTGCCAGGGGCGAAGGTCCCCCCTTTCCCGGGACCTTCAGGTCACCCGCGGGCCCGCCCGGCGGCGGGCTGGGGCCGGGAGGTCGAGCGGGCCGGGATGGTAGATTTCGCGCCACCACAGGTGCTGCCCACGCCCTCCGATCACCGGGACCAGCTCTTGGAGGCCGGCCTGGTGCTGTCCTCCGACCTCTCCCTGCCGCTCGTCCTGGAGCGGATCGTGGCCGTCGCCTGCGAGCTGACGCGGGCCCGCTACGGGGCCCTCGGCGTGCTGGGGCCCGAGGGGACGGTGGTGGACTTCGTCACCCGCGGCCTCTCGGCCGCGCAGCGCCGGCGCATCGGGGCCCTGCCCACCGGCCGAGGCGTCCTCGGGGCCCTGATCGCGGATGCCCGGCCGCTGCGCCTCGCCGACCTCACCCGGGACCACCGCGCGGCGGGGTTCCCGCCCCACCACCCACCCATGACCTCCTTCCTCGGGGCGCCGGTGATGGCCCGTGGCCGCGTCTTCGGCAACATCTACCTCACCGACAAGCGCGGCGCCCCCGAGTTCGACGGCGAGGACGAGCGCTCCCTGCGGGTCCTGGCCGGGCAGGCCGGCGTCGCCATCGCCAATGCCACCCTCCACGAGGAGGCGCTGGCCCGCGAGCGCTGGCTGGAGGCGGCCCAAGCCATCACCAGCGCCATCATCGGGGGCTCCACCGTGGAGGCGGTCCTGGCGCTGGTGGCCGGCCGCGCCCGGCATCTGCTGGACGCCGACCGGACCCTGATCGCGGTCCCGGGCGCCGGCGGCGGGCCCGGCCTGCGCGTGGAGGTGGCCGACGGCCGGGGCGCCGCCCACCTGCGCGGGCGGCCGCTCCCGCCGCTGGGGGGCGCGGCCGAGAGGGTGATGCGGACCGGGCGATCGGTGGTCCTGGAGGCGGTGCCCTCCCGGCCGCAGGGCACCGCGCGGGGCCCTGGGGCCGGCGGCGGCCCGGCCGCCCTGGTCCCGCTGGCGGTGCGCGACCGGGCCCTGGGCGTCCTGGCGGTGCTGGGGGGGCCCGGGCAGCGACCGCTGGGGCCGGAGGCGCTGCGCCTGGTGCAGGGCTTCGCCAGCCAGGCGGCCATGGCCCTGGAGTACTGCGGGGCCCAGCGCGACCTCCAGCGGCTGGCCCTGCTCGACGAGCGCGAGCGGATCGCCAAGGAGCTCCACGACGGTGTCATCCAATCGCTCTTCGCGGTCGGCATGGGGCTGCAGGCGGCCGCCACCCTGGCCGGCCCCTCCGAGGTCGAGCGCCACATCGAGAGCGCGGTGGGCGAGCTGGACCACGTCATCGGCGACCTGCGCAACTACATCTTCGCGCTGCGCCCCGGCATCCTCGCCGACCACGGGCTGGACCAGGCCCTCCGGCGCCTGGCGGTGGAGTTCGAGGCCCGCTGCGGGGTCCAGACCGCGGTCCAGATCGACGCGGCCACCGCCGAGCGTCTGGCCGACCGCGCCCCCGACCTGGTCCAGCTGACGCGGGAGGCCCTGTCCAACGTGGGCCGCCACGCCCGGGCCGGCACCTGCCGGGTCCGCCTGCGCCCGGTTCGGGGCACGGCGGTGCTCACCGTCGACGATGATGGCGACGGCTTCGACCCGTCCGCGGCCCGCGCCGGCGGCCAGGGGCTGCGCAACATGGAGGAGCGCATGGCTCGTCTCGGCGGTCGGGTGGCGATCCGGTCGCGGCCCACCCGGGGGACCACGCTGCGGGTGACCCTCCCCCTTGGCTGAGCCGCCCCGCGCCGGCCCCCCCCTGCGGGTGATGCTGGTCGACGACCACGAGCTGGTCCGCGACGGCCTGCGCGCGGTCCTCGGCACCGCGGCGGACGTCCTGGTGGTGGCCGAGGCCGGCGACGCGGCCACAGCCGTCCGGGAGGCGGAGCGCAGCCGGCCCGACGTGGTGGTGATGGACGTGCGCCTGGCGGAGGGGAGCGGGATCGAGGCCACCCGCGAGATCCGGGCCCGCCGGCCCGAGACCCAGGTGCTGATGCTGACCTCCTTCGCCGACGACGAGGCGCTGTTCGCCTCGATCATGGCCGGGGCCGCGGGCTATCTCCTGAAGCAGATCCGCAGCGGGGACCTGGTCCGGGCCGTGCGGGCCATCGGGGCCGGGCAGAACCTGCTCGACCCGGCGGTCACCAAGGGCGTCCTCGACCGGCTGCGGGCGGCCCGCCACCTGCTGCGGGACGAGCGCCTGGCCCGCCTCTCGGCCCAGGAGGAGCGGATCCTCACCCTCATCGCCGCCGGGCGGACCAACAAGGAGGTGGGGGCCGAGCTCCGCCTGGCCGAGAAGACGGTGAAGAACTACGTCTCCAGCATCCTGGCCAAGCTGGAGGTGGCCCGCCGCGCCGAGGCGGCGGCGTACCTGGCCCGGCACGGGCCCCAGTCGCCGGAGGGATGACGGGGCCGGAACGCCCACCCGGCCGGTCAGCCCTGGCGGTCCATGGCGGCCCGCCGCTCGTCGCGCCGGTACCGCATCCGCCAGCCGACCCAGAAGCAGACCGCGCCGCTCCCGAGGACCGGGACCCCGCTCCCCAGGGCCTTGGTCCCGCTGCTCACGACCACCAGGGCCACGGCGAGCCAGGACAGGACGCCGGCCGCCCAGCCGGCGAACGCCAGGATCGTGTACAGGCGGTCGAACCTCGGCCGCCGCCGGGCGCCGACGCTCACCCGCGCACCAAGCCGCTGACGATCGCCCGCAGCTGGTCACCATCCATCGCCCCAACCTCCAACGTGGGCGCGGCGCCGTCCGACCGATGATGCTGGCGGACCACCCGGGCCCGCGCCTCGCCATCGATCACCACCGTGAAGTCCACGGAGCGCGCCGGCCCGCCCGCCTGCAGGACCACCCCCATCACCCGGGTGATCCGGCTGGCCCCGTCGATCACCCGGCCCATGGCCTCCTGGGCCGCCTCACCCACCCCCAGGCCCACCCAGCCCGCCCCCGGGGGGACCGGGGCCGGCGCGCTGGGCGCCAGCAGCTCCAGGATCTCCGCGACCACCCGGTCCGGACCAGCCAGGGTGAACTGTCGCGAGCCGCCCCGGCTCGACTCGACGACGAACCCGCCCGCCCGGGCGGTGGCTCCGAAGTACTGGCGGGAGAGGGGGTCCTGGGCGCTGACCCCCTCCAGGGCCACCACCCGCTCCGGGGCGCGCCGGGCGGCCAGCACCAGCGCCAGCTCGGGGGCGGGCCGGGGCTCGGGCCCCGCGGCCGCGGCCAGCAGCCCCCGCGCCAGCAGGGTGGCGCGGGCCTCGGCGCGAGCCCGTGCCTGGGCGAACGGGTCCAGGTCGGACAGCGGGTCCGGGCGCAGCGGCACCCCGGCGTCGGCGTCGAGCGCCAGCCACTCCGCCTCCGACAGGGCGCAGAGCGGCCGCACCTCCGACGCGCCGACCCCGAGGGCGGCGGCGGTCACGGCCGGGCGACCCCGCCCAGGAGGCTCTCGTAGACCTCGCGGGCGCGCTGATGGACGGCGGCGTGACGGTCCTCGGGCAGGAACCCCTGGGCCCGGGCGGCGTCGGCCACGTCCGTGAGGCCGACCACCAGCTCCATCACCTGCTCCCGCGCCATCCGAGCGGCGCCCGGGCCCAGCCGGAGGGCGACCGCCGCGACCTGCTCCCAGCCCTGGTACTCCCATTGGGCCCGGGCCAGGGTGGTGCAGCCGCGAGCGGCCGCCAGGGCCGTGGACAGGGCCTGGTCCATCGCCCCGGCGCGCAGGTGCTCCTGGCTGATCAGGTACAGGGCCGCCGAGAGGCGGAGGTCGTCGAAGATGGCTGCGTACGGGTCACGGACGCGCCAGAGCGCCGCCACCGTCGCCACCGCGTCACCGCGCTCCCGGAGCCGCGCGCCGTCCTCCAGCGCGGCCGTGATCCGCGAGCGCGTGGCGGCGCGCTGGGAGACGTCCGCCATGGGGTCCGGGGCCGCGGATGGCCCCAAGAGCCGGCCCGACCCGCCGCCGGCGGGCGCCGGCGTCCCCGGGAGGCTCAGCGTGACGTGCCCGGGGCCGGCCGGGTTGCACGACACCGCGCAGTCCCCGCCCGATCGCGCCACCAGCTCCAGCAGCTCGTCCGGCACCGCCACCGGCAGGGCGCCGTCGGGCACCGGCCCCCACGCCGGGTCGGGGGGTGGCATTCCCGGAACCGGCGCCAGCCAGGCCTCCAACGCCTCCTGGTCGGTGAAGACCGGCATGACGTGCATCCCCCCGGCCACGTGGGGGACGGCGACGCCGTCCCGCTGGACCGTGGGGACCAGCAGGCGCTGGCCCGCGTACAGGGCCCCATCCAGCCGGCCCCGCGCCTCCGCGGGCCCGCGGCACGCGGCCATCTGCCGCCCGATCAGGTCCGCCGTGCGATGGGCGGCCCCGACCGCCCCCCGGTCGGCCAGGGACATGGTCACTACCAGTTGAAGGGGTTCAGCGCCGCGGCGGCCTGGCCGGCATCGTGCCAGGCGCTGCTGGCCAGGTGGGAGGCATCACGGGCGACCGTGGTGGCGGCGTGCTCGGCTCCGTGCCAGGCGGCCTGCGCCACCTGCACCTCAGCGTGCTGAGCCACGACCAGGGCTTGGTCAGTGGCGCTGCTGATCGCGCCCCAGTTGTGCGCCACCAGGTCGACCGCGGAGTACACCGTGGTGCCGACCAGGATGACGCCCCCGACCGGCTCCAGCCCCGGGGTGACCAGCAGCGCCAGGCCCACGAGGTTGGCCCCGGCGGTCACCTCGTTGCCGACCCGCCAGGCTCCGTGCTGGCCCGGGTGGAAGAGCGAGTAGGCGGAGAGCGCCACGCCGACCGGCAACGCCACCTTGCCCACCACGCCCATCACGCCCCCCAACAGTCCGGGGCTGGCCGCGCCGGCGTCCTCGGCGACCGTGCTGAGGCTGGAGGGAAGGCCGGCCGCATCCTGCACGGCGGCGGTGTTCTTGGCAACCGCGTCGGCGGTGGTGGCGAGGGTCGACCGCGACAGTTTGTAGGCCTGGACCGCGTCCATGTAGGAGCTGACGTCGGTGACGGTCCCGTTGACCACGGTACCCCGCAGGTCCCCGATGGCGCTGGCGACCGCCTGGCGGGCGCCGGGCAGCTGGATCCAGTTCCGGAGCACGGCCACCTCCGCCGGTCCCAGGTCCTTGAGGCCGATAACCCCGAGCAGGGTGAGGACGTTGCCGACCGGTGCCGCGGCGCTGTGGACGCCCTGGCCGACGGCGTGCAGCAGCCCGGCCAGCCCGGTCGCCCGATGCGGGCCGGTGGCCAGGGTGGCCACCGCGTCGAAGGCCGCGGCCGCGGCCTGGGTCGCCTGCTGGGCCTGGGTGGCGACCAGGTCGGCCAGGCGGATGGCCAGGGCCTGCTCGGCCGCCAGCTGGTCCTCCAATGCCGTCAGCTGGGCGGCCGCCGACAGGGCCGCGGCCACCAGCCCCGGGCCGGCGGTGGGGGCGCTGGCCGCGGTCGCCGCCTGGGTCGCGGCCGCCTGCTGGCCGGCGACGGCCTGCGCCGTGGCGTTGGCCCC
>JAKABB010000065.1 GCA_021802045.1 bacterium | reverse complement strand
GGCGCGGGGCTTGGCGGCCGCGGTGGTGGTGCGCCGAGCGGCGCGGGGCTTGGCGGCCGCGGTGGTGGTGCGCCGGGCGGCGCGGGGCTTGGCGGCCGCGGTGGTGGTGGTGCGCCGGGTGGCGCGGGGTTTTGCGGCCGCGGTGGTGGTGGTGCGCCGGGTGGTCGCCGTCCGGCGGCCGGTGCCGCTGGTGCGACGTCGGGTGGTGCTGCGTGCGCCACTGCTGCTGCTGCGGCGCGCCGGCGCGCTGCTGGCCGCCAGCTTCTTCTCCAAGGCGGTGAGCCGCTTCTCCAGCGCCTTGATCAGCGCGGTCATGGCCCGCGTCGGACCGGTCGTGGCCGCGGTCCGGCTGGAGCTGCGGCGGGGAGCGGCGGTTCCGGTCGCCGTCCGGCGCGCGCTGCCGGAGCGTGCCGTGGTGCGGCGGGCGGTAGGCCGGCTACTCGTCCGCGTGGTCGTGCGGGTGGCAGCTCTCTTGCGAGCCGCTCCGCGCCTGGTCGTCTTCGGCATGGCTGGGACTCCTCCTGCTGTCAGCGCGACGTGGTCGTGGCGCTGCGGGTTACGAAGCTCGCCGACCTCAGGTCGGACGGTTGCGAAACGAAGTGGACGCGGTGTCCATCGGGCTTGCGGTGGTGTCGCTCCACTATCAAATCAATTCAAGGATCACAGAGCGCCCGCGCGGTGTCAACGATGAGCATACCTTGTAGACGCATTTTCTGTGCAGCGGGGGGAGACTCCGGCGCTCTATACTCCGCGCGATGGAGCCGATTCCCGCGGGATCCGAATCAGATCTGTACGCGACCGCACAGCATCAGGTGGACCTGGCGGCCGACATGCTCCATCTCAATGACGACCTCCGCGCGGTCCTGCGAGAGGTCAAGCGCATCCTCCAGGTCCAGTTCCCGGTGAGCCGCGATGACGGTCGCATCGACGTCTACAGCGGCTGCCGCGTTCATCACAACATCGCACGCGGTCCGGCCAAGGGAGGCATTCGCTACGAGGCCGGGGCCACTCTGGAACAGATCAAGGCCCTGGCCATGCTGATGACCTGGAAGACGGCGCTGATGGCGCTGCCATTCGGGGGAGCCGCCGGCGCGGTCATGGTCGACCCGCACACGCTGAGCCGTCGGGAGCTGGAACGCCTCACCCGTCGCTTCACCACCGAGCTCCGGCTCCTGATCGGGCCGGAGCGGGACATTCCCGCGCCGGACATAGGCACCGACCCGCAGATCATGGCCTGGATGATGGACACCATCTCCATGCACGAGGGTTACTCCGTGACGGCTTCCGTGACCGGCAAGCCCGTCGAGGTCGGCGGCTCCGTCGGGCGTCGACTGGCGACCGGTCGTGGCCTGACGGCGGTGCTGCTCCACGGCATGCGCCGCACCGGCCTGGCCCTGGACGGTGCCACCCTGGCCGTCGAAGGGTTCGGGGCCGTGGGCCAGACCTGCGCCCGGCTCCTGGCCGCCGCCGGCTGTCGGGTCGTCGCCGTCTGCGACCGGAGTGGGGGCTGGTGGAACGACGCCGGGCTCGACGTGGACGCCCTGGCCCGGGTCAAGGCGGGCGGCGGACGGGTGCGGGACGCCAACGTGCCCGGGAGCGCCATCACCCGCGCCGAGCTGTTGTCGCTACCGGTGACCGTGCTGGTACCGGCCTCGGTGGAGTCCGTCATCCACGCCGCCAACGCCGGCGCCGTCCGGGCGCGGGTGGTGGTCGAGGGGGCCAATGGCGCGGTGACCCCGGCCGCCGACGCCGTTCTCCAGGAGGCTGGCTGTCTGGTGATCCCCGACATCCTCGCCAACGCCGGTGGCGTGACCGTCTCCTATTTCGAGTGGGTCCAGGACCTCCAGTCCTTCTTCTGGGAGGAGCGGGAGATCGAGGACAAGCTGGACCACGCCATGCGCCGCGCCAGTGAGATGGTGTGGCAGGCCGCTGACGCCCGCGGCATCTCGCTCCGCCGGGCCGCGCACCTCATCGCCCTCGGACGGGTGGCGCGGGCCACCGAGGTTCGTGGCATCTTCCCCTGAGCCGCAGCGGTGGACGGTGCTCAGCCGACGCGCTGGGCGACCTCGGGACGATACTCGAAGCGGTAGCCGACCCCGATCACCGCGTGCAGGTAGACGGGGACACCGGGGTGGGGCTCGATCTTCCTGCGCAGCCGGTAGAGGTGCGCGTCCAGCGAGCGCACCCCAAGGGCATCCCGCCGCCGCCAGACCTGATCGATCAGCTGCTGGCGGGTCACGACGCAGGCGGCCTGGGTGGCCAGGGTGGAGAGGATGCGGAACTCGATGGGGGTCAGTGCCACCAGCCGTCCGTCGCGAGCGACCTCGTGGCGCCCGACGTCGATCGTCAGCCCGGGGAACTGCAAGCGCTGGGGGCGGGTGATGGGCTCGGCGTAGGCCGCGCGCCGCAGGTGGGCATTGATCCGCGCGATCAGCTCACGCAGTTCGAATGGCTTGCGGATGTAGTCGTCGGCCCCGACCTCCAGGGCGACCACGGCGTCGACGGTGGCCCGCTCGCAGCTGAGGATGAGGATGGGCATCGTGGCCCCGGCAGCGCGGAGGCGCCGGCAGACCTCCAGCCCCGGCAGCCCGGGGAGGTTGAGGTCGAGCAGGACCAGGTCGACATCGCCGCCCCGGGCCAGGGCCAGACCGGCGGCACCGTCCGCGGCCACCTCCATGTGGTACCCCTGGTCCTCGCCGACCAGAGCCAGCATGCGGGCGATGGCCGGGTCGTCGTCGATCACCAGCAGACGGGTCGCCCGGTGGGGCCGCAGGAGCGGGACCGGGGACTCGTCTCGCGTGAGGGTCGGGGTGGGGAGCAGGCAGGTCACGCTCCGATTGTCGAGGGGGTTGACGAGGACGGCGGACCCGGCGGCGGCACGGCTGGGTAACAACCTGTCGGGTGCGCGTCACAGGGCGGCGAGATCCGACCGTGCGAGGGCCCACGGTGGCGACCCCCGAACTATGATCGGTCCCGACGTGCACACCTCTCACCTCATTCGTCTGCTGACGGGCCTGGTCGGGGCCGGGCTGCTGCTGGCCGGGGCCGCGCTCCTGATCCCGGGCCTCCTCGGCGTCGTCCAGCGCGGCGGCGCCGACCAGTCGGCGCTCAACCGCTGGATCGGGCGGTCGGGAGCCATCACCCACGTTCTGACCCCGCCGGTCAACCGCTCGTTGGCGGGTGTGGCCGCGTGCGGCACCGGATCGGCCACCCAGAACTACGCCCTGGTGGCCTTTCCCACCCTGCCCGGGACCGAAGGGGTGGCCGCCAACGGCGGCTGGAACCTCCTCACCCGGCGGTCGGTGGTGCATTACGGGCAGAGCGCGGCGCCCGGCGGCGTGGGCAACGTCGTGGTCGCCCTCCACCGCGAGCCCAACTTCGAGAACCTGAACCAGCTTCATGTGGGGTCGCCCATCACCGTCACCGACCGCGCCTGCCAGCGGTGGACCTACCGCGTCACCCAGATGTGGGTCCTCAACCCCAACCAGGTGACGCAGCTCAACCCGGTGGCCCACGGGCACCTGCTGACCCTCATCACCTGCACCCCGCTCTGGATCGACAACCAGCGACTGGTGATCCGCGCCACCCTGGTGCCCTGAGCTCGGTGGGCTCCGAGCCCCCGCGCCACCACCACATGCGGGGTGCCCACGGGCGGGATGCCCCAACATCCGGTGGTCGGCCGTGGAGGGAGCGGGCGGCTCTGGTATGCTCGGACGACCCTGTCGCGGGGGGCGGTCGGCGCCCTGCTCCGGCGGGGACCGGGTTGGTGGCCACCGGCGGGGGCCGCCACCCCATGCTGGTCGGTGGGTACCGCCGTTCCCAGGAGGCTCGCGGTGGACATCGAGCTCGGCAGGGGTAAGCGGGCCCGGCGCGCGTACGGCTTCGACGAGGTCGCGCTCGTGCCCGGGAAGGTCACGATCAACCCGGACGAGATCGACATCCGCCTGCGGTTCGGGGACCTGGAGGTCCCGGTCCCGATCATGGCCGCCGCCATGGACGGGGTGGTGGACCCGGACTTCGCCATCGAGATGGGCAAGCTGGGGGGATTGGCCGTCCTCAACCTGGACGGGCTGCAGTGCCGCTACCAGGACCCGTCGGCGATCTTCGCGGAGATCGTGGAGGCGCCCCGGGAGCGGGTCAATGGCCTGCTCCAGGAGCGATACCGGTCCCCCGTGCGCGACGAGCTCATCGGCAGCCGGATCGAGGCCATCCGGCGGGGGGGCGGGCCCTGCGTGGTGTCTTCGATCCCGGCCGAGGCCGAGCGCCGGCTGGGGCCGGTGGTCGAGGCCGGAGCCGACCTCTTCGTGGTCCAGGGCACCGTGCTCACCGCGCGCCACATCTCCAGCTCCTACCGGCAGCTCGACTTCGCCGAGTTGGTGCGTCAGTCGCGGATCCCGGTCGTGGTCGGGAACTGCGTCGAGTACTACACCGCCCTGGAGCTGATGGCCAGCGGCATCGCGGGGATCCTGGTCGGGGTCGGCCCCGGCGCCGCCTGCACCACCCGGGCCGTCCTGGGGGTGGGAGTGCCCCAGGTGACCGCCACCGCCGACGTCGCCGCGGCGCGCAACGACCACCGCCGCACGGGCGGGCAGCCGGTCACGGTCATCACCGACGGGGGCATGCGTGTGGGCGGGGACATCACCAAGGCCCTGGCGGCGGGGGCCGACGGGGTGATGGTGGGCTCGCCCTTCGCGGGGGTGGCGGAGGCCGCCGGCCGGGGGCACTATTGGGGCATGGCGACGCCGGACCCCAACCTGCCGCGGGGGACTCGCATCACCGTCGGCACCAGGGCCACGCTGCGCGAGCTGCTCTTCGGCCCGGCTCGGGTGGACGATGGGACGCAGAACCTGGTCGGGGCGCTCAAGTCGGCGATGGGGGTCTGTGGGGCCCGCACCATCGAGGAGTTCCAGCAGACGGAGTTGGTCGTCGCGCCCAGCATCCTCACCGAGGGCAAGCTGCTGCAGCAGGCCCAGCAGGTGGGGATGGCGCGATGACCGCGGGGTCGGCTGGCGCGGCCGTGACCGTCCCCCGCGCACCGACCCCCCCGCCGGCGGCACCGGCCGACGTCGACACGGTGCTGGTCCTGGACTTCGGCTCCCAGTACAGCCAGCTCATCGCGCGCCGGATTCGCGAGGCCCGGGTCTACTGCGAGCTGGTCCCAGGGACGATCTCGGCGGAGGAGATCCGGCGGCGGCAGCCGCGTGGGCTGATCTTCAGCGGGGGGCCGGCCAGCGTCTACGAGGAGGGCGCTCCCCGTCCCGACCCTGGGGTCTACGACCTGGGCCTGCCCATCCTCGGCATCTGCTACGGCATGCAGCTCCTGGCCCATGATCTCGGCGGCCGGGTGCGACCCGCAGCGCGGCGTGAGTACGGCCAGGCGATCCTCACCGTCGACGACGCCCAGGGGGTGTTCCAGGGGCTGCCGTCGGCCCTGCCGGTGTGGATGAGCCACGGCGACGTCATCGAGGCTCCTCCCCCGGGCTACCGGACGATCGCCCACTCTCTCAACAGCCCCATCGCGGCCATGGCGGGGCCGCAGGGGCGGATCGGCATCCAGTTCCACCCCGAGGTGGGGCACACACCCCTGGGCCGCGAGATCCTGGGCAACTTCCTGGGCCCAGTCTGCGGGTGCCGCGGCACCTGGGAACCGGCCAACTTCATCGAGCGCGTGGTGGCGGAGGTCCGGGACAAGGTCGGGGAGGCTCGCATCATCTGCGCGCTCTCCGGCGGGGTCGACTCGGCGGTCACGGCCGCCCTGGTGCACCGGGCGGTGGGGGAACAGTTGACCTGCGTGTTCGTCGACAACGGGCTGCTCCGGCGGGGGGAGGCGGACCGCGTGGTCGATGTCCTCACCCGCAACATGCACCTCGACATCCGGCGCTATCCGGCCGAGGACCGCTTCCTGGAGGCGCTGGAGGGCGTCACCGACCCCGAGCAGAAGCGGCGGATCATCGGGCGCGAGTTCATCGACGTCTTCGAGACCGAGACCCAGCGCCTGGGGGACGTGCCGTACCTGGCTCAGGGCACCCTGTACCCGGACGTCATCGAGAGCACGGCCCCGGACACCAACCACGCCCACAAGATCAAGACCCACCACAACGTGGGCGGCCTGCCGGCTGACCTGCGCTTCCAGCTGGTGGAGCCGCTGCGCTACCTCTTCAAGGACGAGGTCCGGCAGGTGGGACTGGCTCTGGGGCTGCCCGCGGACATCGTGCACCGCCAGCCCTTCCCCGGCCCCGGCTTGGCCATCCGGATCATCGGAGCGGTGACGCCGGCGCGCCTGGAAACCGTGCGCGCCGCCGACTGGATCGTGATCGACGAAATCAAGCGCAGTGGCCTGTACCACAAGGTGTGGCAGAGCTTCGCCATCCTGACACCGATCAGCAGCGTCGGGGTCATGGGCGATGGGCGCACCTACGCCAACGTGGTGGCGGTGCGGATCGTCACCTCCGACGACGGCATGACCGCGGACTGGGCCCGGGTGCCCTACGACGTCCTGGCCGACATCAGCCGGCGCATCGTCAACGAGGTCCCCGGCGTCAACCGCGTCGTCTACGACATCAGCAGCAAGCCGCCCTCGACCATCGAGTGGGAGTGACGGCGCCGGCGCTGGCGGACCGGCTGCGGGTCCTGGTGGTCGGTGCGGGGGGCCGCGAGCACGCGCTGGCCTGGGCCTGCGCCCGCAGCCCGCGGGTGGCCGCCGTCGCCTGCACGCCCGGCAACGCCGGCACCGCCGAGCGGTGGCCCACCCCGAGCGTGGCCGCCACCGATGCCGCCGGGCTGGTGGCGCTGGCGCGCGCGCAGGCCACCGACCTGGTGATCCTGGGCCCGGACAGTGCCGTGGCCGCGGGGGTGGGCGACGCCATGGCCGCGGCCGGCATCGCCTGCTTCGGTCCCACCCGGGCCGCGGGCCAGGTGGAGAGCAGCAAGGCCTTCGCCAAGGCCTGCATGGACCGGGCCGGGATCCCCACCGCCCCCTTCGCGGTCTTCGACGACCTGGCCCCGGCCCGGGACTTCATCCGCGCCCACCCCGGGCGGCTGGTGGTGAAAGCCGACGGGCTGGCGCTGGGCAAGGGGGTGACGGTTTGCGACACCGCGGCCCAGGCGGTGGCCGCGGCCACCGCCCTGCTGGTGGGAGGGGCCCGGGGGGAGGCCGGGCGGCGGGTGGTCATCGAGGACCGCCTGGAGGGGGAGGAGATCTCGTGCTTCGCCGTGTGCGACGGCGAGGACGCGGTGATGCTGCTGCCGGCCCGTGACTACAAGCGCGCTCACGACGGCGACCGCGGCCCCAACACCGGAGGCATGGGGGCCTTCGCGCCGGCCCGGCCCGACTGGCCCGCGGTCAACGCGCGGGTGCGTCGCGAGGTGGTGCTGCCTCTGCTCCAGGAGCTGGCCCGACAGGGCGCTCCCTACCGCGGCTGCCTGTACGTCGGCGGGATGGTCGACCCTCGGACGGGGGCGGTGACGGTGCTGGAGTTCAACGCCCGCTTCGGCGACCCCGAGGCCCAGGTGGTGCTGCCCCTGCTGCCCGATCCCGTGCCCTGGCTGGTCGGGGCGGCGACCGGGCAGGTGGGCGGCCTGACCCCCGTCCCCGCCGCCGGCGCGGCGGTGGGCGTGGTGGCGACGCGACGCGGCTACCCCGGGCCGGTGCGCTTACCGGTGCCGCTGACCGGGCTGGACACGGTCGACGCGTCGACGCTGGTCTTCCACATGGGCACGCGCCGGTCGGCGGCGGGCTGGCGCGCTGCGGGCGGCCGGGTTCTGACCTGCGTGGCCACCGCCCCCTCCCTCGCCGAGGCGCGCCAGCGGGCCTACGGCGCCCTGGCGCGGGTCCGCTTCCCCGGCCAGCGTCAGCGCCAGGACATCGCCGCCGGGGCCTAGGGGCCGGCGGCGGCGCGGTGGCCCCGCTGCCCGCTACTCTGAGCCGACATGTCCGCCATCGGCCTCATCGAGACCTCCCTGCGCCACGGGCAGCAGACCCTGCTGCTGAGCCGGCTCCGCCGCCGCCACCTGGTGCCCCTGGTGGAGCGGCTGGATGACTGCGGCCTGCAGGCCCTGGACATCTTCGGCGGCGCGCCGTACGAGGTGGCCCTGACCCATCTGGGCGAGGAGCCCTTCGACCGCCTGCGCGAGGTGCGGGCCGCCACCCGGACCCCGCTGCTGGCGCTGCTGCGGGGCCAGGCCCTGGTGGGCTACCGGCAGCTGCCCGACGACGCGGTGGACCGCTTCATCGCCCTGGCTGCGGAGGCGGGCATCGACATCTTCCGCTGCTTCGACCCCCTCAACGATCCCCGCAACCTGGCCCGGGCCGCGGCGGCCATCCTGGCCGCCGGCAAGCACCCCGAGGGCGCCATCGTCTACACCGAGAGCCCGGTCCACGACCTGGCCGGCTTCATCAGGCTGGGGCGCGTCCTGCAGCGCCAGGGGTATCGCAGCCTGTGCCTGTACGACCCGGCCGGGCTCCTCGGGGCCGGCAACGCCCGCGCCCTGGTCGCCGGCCTGCGGGACGCCACCGGACTGCCGATCAGCCTCCACTGCGCGACGATCACCGGGCAGGCGTCGTTCGCCTACCTGGCCGGCGCCGAGGCGGGGGCGTCCGCCCTGGACGTCGCCCTCTCCCCGCTGGCCGGCGGGGCCTCGCTGCCGGCCACCGAGGGGGTCTGCGCCGCCCTGCGCGGCACGAGCCTGGCGCCCGAGGTGGACGAGCCCCGCCTGCTGGCGGCGGCCGCGGCCCTGGACGACACGCTGGCGTGGTACCGGTCCATCGCCGACCCCGACGGCTGGCAATACGATGTGGGCACCCTGCGCACCCAGTTGGCGCCGTCGGTCCTCGCCCACCTGCGCCGGGAGTGCGAGATGAATGGGATCGGCACCGACCTCCCTCACGTGCTGGAGGAGATCCCCCGGGTCCGGGCGGAGATGGGCTACCCGCCCCTGGTGACCCCGATCGCCGAGGTGGTGGTGACCCAGGCCGTCTACAACGTCGCCGCCGGCCAGCGCTACCTGACCGTGGCCCAGGAGGTCCGCGACTACTTCCTTGGCCTGTACGGACGCCCCCCGGGACCGCTGGACCCGGCGGTGCAGCAGGTCGTGGGGGGCGGGGACGCGCCGCTGACGGTGCGGCCGGCGGACGTGCTGGACCCCGCCCTGGAGCGGACCCGGCGCGAGATGGCGCGGGAGGGCCTGCCGGTGACGGATGACGTCGCGGTGCTCAACTATCTGCTCTTTCCCGCGCCGACGGCCGCCTGGCTGCGGGGCGAGTCCCAGGCCGAGCCGCTGGGCGACGAGGCCCAGGACCCGCTCCTCATCGCTGCCGGTGAGGCCGCGCGCACCCTGCCCCCCCCGGCGGCGGCCGAGCCCGAGGATGGCGGCGACCTCGGGGAGCCGCTGGGGGACGCGGCCGCGGTACCCATCCCGGGCCTGCCGGTCCCGCCACAGGGGGGAGCCCCCCTGCCGGCTCCGGCCGCGCTGAGCCGGCAGTACACCGTCGAGGTTGACGGCGAGGTCTTCGCGGTCCGGGTCACCGGCGAGGCCGGCGCGCCCGGGGGCGCGGTCGCGCCGGTGGTGGCCCCGGCGTCGCCGAGGACGGGCGCGGTGGTGGTGGCGCCCATGCAGGGGCTGCTGGTGCGGGTGGCGGTATCGGTGGGGGAGGTGGTCAAGGCGGGGCAGACGGTCGCCGTCCTGGAGGCCATGAAGATGCAGAACGACATCACCGCCTCGGCGGCGGGCACGGTCCAGGCGGTCCACGTCCACGAAGGGCAGGTGGTCAGCCGTGACCAGGCCCTCCTCACCGTCGGCTAGCGGCGGGGTCCCGGTGTTCGACACCGTCCTCGTCGCCAACCGGGGCGAGATCGCGGTCCGCGTCATCCGCGCCTGCCGGGACCTGGGCCTGCGCTCGGTCGCGGTCCACTCCGACGCCGACCGCGAGGAGGCTCACGTGCGCCTGGCCGACGCCGCGGTGGCGATCGGCCCGGCGCCGGCCAGCCAGTCCTACCTGCTCGCCGAGCGCATCGTGGCCGCGGCCCGCGAGGCCGGGGCCCAGGCGGTCCACCCCGGCTACGGCTTCCTCTCCGAGAAGCCGGCGCTGGCCCGGGCCTGCGCCGCCGCCGGGCTCACCTTCATCGGGCCGCCGCCCGACGCCATGGCGGCGATGGGCGAGAAGGTCGCGGCCCGCCAGCGGATGGAGGCGGCCGGGGTCCCCGTGGTCCCGGGGACCGGGGCCGTCACGTCCGACGCCCAGGCGATCGCCGCCGCCGCCGACCTCGGCTTCCCCCTCCTGGTCAAGGCCTCGGCCGGCGGGGGCGGGCTGGGGATGCGGCTGGTCCGCGCGGCCGCCGAGCTCGGCCCGGCCCTGGCTGGCGCCCGGCGCACCGCCGCCGCCGCCTTCGGCGACGAGACGGTCTTCCTCGAGCGGTTCGTCGAGGACCCGCGCCACATCGAGATCCAGGTCCTGGCCGACGCGCACGGGCACACCATCCACCTGGGCGAGCGCGAGTGCTCCATCCAGCGGCGGCACCAGAAGATCCTGGAGGAGAGCCCCTCGACGGCGGTCTCGCCGGAGCTGCGCGCGCGCATGGGCGCAACCGCCGTCCGGGCCGCGGAGGCCGTGGGCTACGTCAATGCGGGCACCGTGGAGTTCATCGAGTCCCACGGGGCCTTCTACTTCCTGGAGATGAACACCCGCCTGCAGGTGGAGCACCCGGTGACGGAGGCGGTGACCGGGCTGGACCTGGTGGCGCTGCAGCTGCGCATAGCCGCCGGCGAGCCGCTGCCACTGACCCAGGCCGACGTGCATCCCCGGGGCTGGGCGATCGAGTGCCGGGTCAACGCCGAGGACCCCTGGCGCGGCTTCCGCCCCGCCCCGGGCCGTGTGGTCGCGTACCACGAGCCGTCGGGGCCGGGGGTGCGGGTGGACGGCGCGCTGGCCGGTCCCGGCACCATCAGTCCGTACTACGACCCCCTGATCGCCAAGCTGGTGGTCCATGGGGAGAGTCGGGCCCAGGCGATCGCGCGCGCCCGCCGGGCCCTGCTGGAGTTTTGGATCGCCGGCATTCCCACCACCATCCCCTACCACGCGGCCCTCCTCGCGGACCCGGACTTCGCCGCCGGCCGGCTGACGACCGCC
This sequence comes from bacterium, assembly GCA_021802045.1. Taxonomy (GTDB): domain Bacteria; phylum Chloroflexota; class Dormibacteria; order Aeolococcales; family Bog-877; genus JAKABB01. Next base: position 3,371 of record JAKABB010000065.1, on the reverse strand, counting down.
TTCATCGACGGCCACCCGGCGCTGCTGGACACCGCCCGCGCGTTCGCGGAGGCCCAGGCCGAGCGGTGGCGCGGCTTCGGCCGCTCCGGGGCCCGTGTCGCGGCGGTGGCGGCGGCGGTGGCGGCCCTGGAGTCCCCGGGCCCCGGCGGCTGACGGCGCGCCGGTGGCGGCCTCCGGCCCCGACCCCACCGAGGCCCGCCTGACGCTGCGGGCCTCCGATGCGGAGCGCGACGTGGTGGTCCGGGAGCTGGGCCGGCATCATGTCGCCGGCCGGCTCACGGCCCCGGAGCTGGAGGAGCGCCTGGCCCTGGCGCTGCGGGCGCGCACCCGTGCCGACCTGCGCCGGCTCACCTGCGACCTGCCCGCCCCGGGGCCGCCGCCCGGTGCCGGGCTGCCGGCGCCGCCCGGTCCGGCGCCGGGGTTGGCCTACGCCGGCTTCTGGCCCCGGGCCGGGGCCCTGGCGGTGGACCTCCTGGTCTCCGGTGGGATCGCCGGGGTCCTCAGCACCCACGGGGCGGCCCCGGTCTCCGGCCTGGAGATCCCGGCCTACTTCGTGGGGGCCTGGGCCTGGGGCGGCCGGACCCCGGGGATGTGGCCGCAGCGGCTGCGCGTCGTCCGGGCCGAGGACGGAGGGCCCCTCGGCCCGGGTCGGGCCCTGGTCCGGGCCGCCAGCTGCGTGGTCAGCCTGTGGGCCGGCGGCCTGGGCTTCGCGTGGGCGGGGTGGGACTCCCGCAAGCAGGGCTGGCACGACAAGATGGCCGGCACCCTGGTGGTGCGGGCGGCACCGCGGCTCAGGCGGTCAGGGTGGGGGGATGGGTCGACGGCAGGGTGAGGTGGAACGGACTGCCCATGGGGGTGCCGTCGATGTCCGCCAGCGGGCTGCCAACCGAGAGCGTGACCGGGCCCTGCGGGAGCGGCCCGGCGCTGATCGTGACCGTCCGGGTGGTGGGGGCGTAGGCCACCCGCAGGCTGTGGATCACCGTCTGGCCCACGGTGAGGCTCACCGCGCTGGCGGTCACGGTCGCTGGGGCCAGGTCGGAGTCGAACTGGAGCGTGAAGGTCAGCGTGGACGGACCGTCCACCGTGACCCCGGCGTGCAGCACCAGAGGGCCGCTCGGGATCTGGGAGAGCAGCCCGGCGGTCAGCCCGGTCACCGTCGCCACGCCTGCGGAGACGCTAAGGGTCATCTGCTCGGGCAGGTAGGCCGGGGGGCTGCTGGCGGTGCCGTCCCGGATGAGCCGGACGGCGGCCAGGAACAGGTCGGGGCCGGTCGACGCCGGGCTCACCGCGACCACGTAGAACCGGTCGAAGGTGCCCGGGAAGAGCGATGCTGTCGGGACCTGCAGCCCCGGGGCCAGGACGGCCTGAGCCTGGGCCGCGGCGCTGGCCCCGGCGACCTGAGCGGCGGCCAGGGTGGCGGCCGCGGCGGCGGCCACCGACGCCGGGCTCGCGGCGCCCCTCTCGCTCCGGGAGAGGCCCAGCACCAGCGCCTGGGCCACGTCGGGACGGGCGGTGGTGGCCAGCACCGCGATCTCGCTGCCGGCTCGGTTCCAGGTGGGGTCGCCGATCCCGGTCCGTGAGACCGGTGTCGACAGGCTGCCGGTCCGGGTGTCCACCAGGGCCAGCCGCATCCGGCCGCCGGCGCTGGCCTCGATGACGGCCAGGACACGGCCGTTGGGGCTGTAGCTGATGCCGCTCGCCAGGGCGCCCGGGGGGAGAGTGGCGAGGTTGCTGGCCCTCTGGCCGTTCGCCGCCGCGACCTGGATGGCCTCGGCCGCCCCGATCTCGCGCACGAACGCCATGCCGGTGCCGGTGGGATTCCAGCTGGGCAGCCCGACGAGGCCCGGCAGCTGGACCGCCTGCCCGGTGGTGAGGTCGTAGACGGTGGGCATCCCCTGGGGGCGGGCGAAGAGGCTGGCTCCGCCGGGGGCCAGGGAGAAGAAGCCGTTGCGCCCCAGGGTGACCGTGTCGTTGACCGGATGCGTCCGCCCGTCGAGGTTCACCTCCAGGAGCTGGCCCTGGGCGGCGTAGAGCAGGTTGCCGTTGCCGGCCCAGTAGGCGACCGGGTCCGCCTGGGTCGAGGTCGCCAGGACGATCGGGGTGCCGATCCCCGCGGTGCTGGCGGCCAGCAGCTCGGCCGGCCGGCCCGCGGGCCGCGCCCAGCCGGCGACGTGGGTCTGGTCCGGCGAGAGGGTGAGGTTGGCCAGCGCCGCCATGGGGAGCGGGGCGCCGGCCGTCCAGCGCCGGCCCGTGCCGACCGGCCGGACCAGCACCAGGCCCGCCAGCCCGGGCGAGCCGCCGGCGGCGACGGCCGTCCCCGGGACCGGCTGAGGCAGCGCGGTCTCGGGCGCGAGCCCGGTCACCGTTCCGGCGGCGGGGCTGGAGGGCGGGGTCGCCGCCGGGAGGGTGGAGGGGCTGGGGCTGGTCGTGGCGGCCGGCGTCGAGGCCTCGCCCGGGCCGGCGACCGCGGTGCCGGCGACCCAGAGCGCCCCGCTGGGGGCGAAGATCAGCCCCCTCGGGTTGCGGACCTGGGCGACCGTCGTGACCGCCTGGACCCCGGGCAGGATCGACGCCACGGTCGCCGTGGGGGCGGTGCCGAAGGGGATGACGATCGGCTGCCCGGCCACGGCACCGTTCTGGGCCCGCGCCGAGCGGCGGGGGATGGTGACGACGTAGGCCACGTCGGCGATCAGCTGGTGGACGGGCCGGATGATCAGGGTCTGGGGGTCCGGCCACTGCACCCGATAGGCGACGGCGGGGCTGACCCGCAGGCCGCGATCGACGACGGTCTCGGCCATGGGGCGGTTGAAGGTGAGGCGGATGACCTGGCTGGTCAGCACCACGTGGTCGCCGGTGAGCTGGCTCTGGGCGACCACCGCGTTCGAGCCCGGGGGGAAGGCCACCAGGGAGAGGACGGCCACCGCCAGCATGGCCGTGCCGGCCAGCCCCAGGCCGGTGCCCACCCCGAGGCCCCAGCGGCCGCGCCGGTGGGGCGCGCGCGTGGCCTCCGCCATCAGCCGGGCCCGCAGCCGGGCCTGGAACCGCGGGTCGGGAGGCGGCGCGGCCCCCAGCGCCCAGAGGCGCCGGAGGGCGAGGGCGAAGCGGTGCAGCTCGGGCCCCTCAGCGTCGCCGGCGGCCCCGAAGAGCGCGTCCAGCTCGGGATCGGGGCCGGCCAGCGGCGCGGCTGGGGGCCGGCCGCGGCCCCGCCACCGGCTCATGCCGGGTCCCCCGTGGGCTCGGCCTGAGGACACGCCACCGAGGGGGACTCGGCGGCGTCGAGCTCCGGCAGCACCACCCCGCGTTCGCGGAGCCGGTCCCGGACCGCGCGCGTGCCCCGGAAGACGAGGAGTTTGACCGCCCCCTCGCTCTTG
>JAKABB010000196.1 GCA_021802045.1 bacterium | reverse complement strand
CGGCGGCGGCGGCGTGGCCGGCGGCCGGGCGGGCCCGGAGCGCCCGGCGGCGCCGCGCCGACGAGCGGTGGGGAGACGCCCGGGCCGGCGTCGACCTGAGCAGCATCCAGGGGAGGCAGTACAGATGAGCGTGGAACGGATCTTCGTCGCCGGCGCCGGGCTGATGGGGTCGGGCATCGCCCAGACCGCGGCCCAGCGCGGCATCCCGGTGACCCTGCAGGACGTGTCCGAGGCGGCCCTGGCCCGCGGCCGGGCGCTGATCGCCGAGAGCCTGGACCGGCTGCGCAGCCGCGATCGGATCACCGACGACGAGCGGGCCCTGACACTGTCACGGATCACCGAGACCCTGGACCGGTCCGCGGCCGCGGGGGCCGACCTGGTCATCGAGGCCATCACCGAGGCCGTGGAGGCCAAGCACGCCTTCTGGCGCGAGCTGGAGGAGCTCTGCCCACCGACCACGCTGTTCGCCTCCAACACCTCCTCGATCCCCATCACCAGCCTGGCGGCGGTGACCCACCGCCCCGAGCACTTCATCGGCATGCACTTCTACAGCCCGGTGCCGGTGATGTCGCTGGTGGAGATCATCCGGGGGGTGCGCACCGACGACGCCACCTTCACCACCATCGAGGAACTGGCGCGGCGGCTGGGCAAGACCCCGGTCACGGCCAGCGACCTGCCCGGCTTCGTTGGCAACCGCATCCTCATCCCCTACCTCAACGAGGCGATGTACGCCCTGATGCAGGGGGCCGGCACCCCGGAGACGATCGACACCGTGGCCAAGCTCGGCTTCCGCCACCCCATGGGGCCGCTGGAGCTGGCGGACTTCATCGGGCTGGACGTGGTCTACAGCATCTGCGAGGTGATGTACGAGGGCTTCCGGGACCCGCGCTACGCGCCCTGCCCGCTCCTGCAGCGGCTGGTGGAGGCGGGGCACCTCGGTCGCAAGACCGGGCGTGGCTTCTACGTCTACGGCGCCTCGGCCTCGGGGACACCGGCCCCGGCCTCCCCCCTGCGAGTCGCGGGCGCCTGACCGAAGGCCCCCCGGAGGGGGACGAAGCGGCAGGGCCCGAGGTCGTCCCAGGTGAGGCCCCCGTCGGCCCGGCGGCGGACGCGCCACAGCTGCTCCAGGTCGGCGGCGGCCGTGACCGGGCAGCAGAGCCGCCCGCCGGGCGCCAGCTGGCCCAGCAGCGGGCGCGGCACCGCGGGTGCCGCCGCCGAGACCACGACGCAGTCGAAGGGGGCCCGGTCGGGCGCACCCGGGCCCCCATCCCCCAGGCGCACCTCCACCCCGGTGACCCCCAGCGCGCTCAGCGTGGCCCGGGCCCGCGCCGCCAGCTGCGGCCACCACTCGATGGCGACCACCGTGGCGACCCCCGCCGCCCGCAGCACGGCGGCCTGGTAGCCGCTGCCGGCCCCCACCTCCAGGGCCCGCTCGCCCCCGGTGATCTCGAGGGCCTCGGTCACCACCGCCACCATCAGGGGTTGGGAGCAGGTCTGCCCGCACCCGATGGGCAGGGCCCGGTCCTCCCAGGCGGCCGGGCGGGCGGCGGCGGGGAGGAAGCGGTCCCGGGGCACCGCCCGCACCGCCGCCAGGGTGCCGGGCCCGACCCCGGCCTGGACCAGGGGGGCCAGCAGGGCGGCCCAGGGGTCCCGGCCCGGCCCCACCGGCGTCACCCCGCCGCGAGCTGCTGCAGGCAGGTGTTGACGTCGCCGGCGAACAGGTTCCCGGGGATGGCGGCCGGCAGGGCCCCCGCCCCGGTCGGCAGGTAGAAGCCGAAGCTGGTCGGCGCCACCAGCGCCACCCCGGCCCGCACGTCGACCGGCGGGAAGACGGCCACCATCCAGGTCTGCCCGCCCGGGGGCACCGCGACGCTGCACAGGTCCAGGCGCTGGTTGGAGAGCACCACGATCGGCCGGATCGGCTGGTAGAAGGTGCGGGCGGTGGCGCTGCGGAGGCCAGCCGGCACCAGCCGGCTGGTGCGGGTCGACTCCAGCACGGTGGTGGCCAGGCTGATGTTGGCCGTGGCGGCGCCGGGGTTGTCGGCCCGGGCCACGACCGCGTAGAGGGGCCCCAGCCCGGCCAGCTGGCGCGAGGCGCTCCGATCGGAGGCGGGCAGCAGGGGCAGGACCGCCCGCAGCGGCACCAGCCGGGTGGCGTAGACGTGCAGGTAGGTGGGGTCGCGGTAGAAGCCGCCGTCGGGGCTGGTGTAGAGGAGTCCGGTCCGCAGGGCTGGGGCGTGGCGCCGGACGGTCAGACCGTGCAGGATCGGCGCCAGGGTCGGGCCGGCCGGGGCACCGGCCCCGCAGCCGGCCAGGGCCAGCGCCAGAACCCCACCGATGAGCGGCCAGCGACCGGTACCCGGTCGCCGGGTTGGCCTCATGCTGCGGACCACGCTCCTCCTCGCTCCCTGGAGGGTGGCGACGCCCCACTCGGCCCGGCGGCTCTTGCCGTGGGGCCGGGGCCGATCCCGGGGTGCTCCCGCGCCGGCCGGGACGGGACACCCACCCGCTGACTTCGCGGCCTGGTGGCAGGCACCGTGGCTCCACTGTAGCCCGATCAGCACGGCGTCGGTGGCCCGCACCCTCGACGGCTGGTCCGGACCCGACAGGGCTGGGGCCCGCGCGACGCCGGCGCCCCGGCGTCTCCCAGGCCAGCCCAGCCCGGGACGGCACTGCGCCCGGCGAGCGGGCGGCCCGCCGCGCCGCCTGGAGGGCCGCCCGCCGCGCACGGGC
>JAKABB010000195.1 GCA_021802045.1 bacterium | reverse complement strand
ACCCAGCCAGCCGTCGACACTGCCGCGCCAGCACCAGCGGTGCGCCGTGAAGAGCCGGGCTTGCGCGTCGCTGAGCACGAAGCGCAGCACCGGCCCGTAGCGGCGCGGCCGGGCATCCAGCGTCCGCCGCAACGCCGCCGGGGCCACGCCCATCTCGAAGGCCGTCCGCTGGACCTCGTCCTTGGGGTTGGGCGTCTGGGGTTCATGGACGACGATCTCCTGCCCGCGCGCATCGACCTGATAGGCGCCCAGCCGGGGCACGGCCGACAGGGCGGCCCGCACCCGCTCAATCTCCTGGGGCGTGACGCGCAGGTTCCCGGGCCCGGCGCACCGACACCGTGCCATTGACCGACTCCGCCACCTCCCAGCCGGCGGGCAGCGCCGGCAGTGGCTCGCCGAGGGGGCTCGACGCCATGACCAAGCGCCGCCCGCCGTGGCGCGAATTCACTGCGCACAGGTGGAACGTCCGCCCAAGGCGGTTCGTATAGGTGAACGCCTCGGGGACCATTGCACAGCCATCTCCCATGCCTGCCGACCCAGGCCTGCTTGCAGGGCGCCGCTCCCACCGCGCTGGCCCCACCTGGGCCCCGGCGCCGATCCGCGCGGCCGGAGCCGCAAGGGCCCGCCTTCCCGCACTGGGGGGCGGCGTCACAACGGCGGCGAGTGCTACGGCGAAGCCACATCCGTGGAATGGTCTGGCCCGTGAACGTCCACGCTGGCCGTGCGCCGCCGCCGGGCTGCGGGTCATTGCCCCCGAGCGGGGGGCGGCTTTCCTGGACGAGCCAGACCAACCAGCTCTGCTGGATGCACGGATTCCGGGAAGTGGCGTGCATTGTCCGCGCAGACCGGCTCCCCCGCCGCCGCGGCGCGGGCCTGAAGGTAGCAGTCCACAAACGAATCGGCTTGCCCGTCCCGCCAGGCCTCGAGGGCAGCACAGGCCAACTGCTTGTCCCCCATCTCGATGCCCGCCCAGCCCAGGAGGCCGAGCAGGTACGGGGCAACTTGCCGGGCTGTCCGCGGCTCCTGCCCCTGTGGGGCCAAAAGGCGCGAGGTCAGCATGTAGGAGAGTTCCCCCAGCACCACTGGGTCCAGGATGCCGACAATCTCGCCCGACTCGACGCAACGCAGCAGGGCCTGGCAGGCCGGGGTGCCGTATGGTTCATCAGGGCGGTGGTGACCACAGACGTGTCGAGCCAGACGCGCTTGCTCAGCGCGGACCCGCCCGCTCGCCGGTCGCGGCCACCTCGGCAACCGCCCGGAGGTCGGCGGGCAGCACCCGTTCCGCGATTCCCGCCCGCACCGCGCGCTCCGTGTCCTCCGGGATCAGGCCCGCCCGCAGCGACATCGCGGAGAAGAAGTCGTCGGCCGTAATGGTTGGCAGGACCGTGACCTCGAAGCGATCGGGCCCCGTCGCACGCACCAGCAGGGAGGCCCCGACGCCCACCCCGGTGGCCTTGCGGATGGCTTCGGGGATTGTGAACTGGCCCCGCGCCTGCACTTTCGCCACGGCCGACACGTCACACCCCTCCCGGAGCACCCCCGTGCGCCCCATGCTACACCCCCTCCCACACCATGCATATAGGGAGCCTGTATGTTGTTGGGCAATGGTATGCATGATCGCCAACAGCAGACCCCCCGTCCCGATCCGCCGGCGGGACGGAACCGCCACCCCGGGCGCCGGACACGGCCCGGGTGGCGCATCAACCAGACGGGGCTACGGCTGCGGAGCCGCGCGGGCTTGTCTTCCCCTCGGCGAGCAGCCGGATTCCGTCGGGGCGGAGTTCCCCGCCGGGGGAGACGTGGCGGTAGAGCGTCTGCCGCGTGATCCCGAGTTCCCGGCACAACTCGGCGACCCGAGTCTCGGGCTTGCCCATCGACGCGGCGGCGAGGCGGAGCTTGGCCGGCGTCATCTTGTACGGCCGGCCGCCTCTGCGGCCACGGGCCCGGGCGGAGGCCAGGCCCGCCACGGTCCGCTCGGAGATGAGCTCCCGCTCGAACTCGGCCAAGGCGGCGAAGATGCCGAAGACGAGCTTGCCCGCCGCGGTCGTGGTGTCGATCGCCGCGCCCTGGCCGGTGAGCACCTTGAGCCCCACGCCGCGGGGGGTGAGGTCGTGCACGGTGTTGACCAGGTGGTGGAGGTTGCGGCCGAGCCGGTCGAGCTTCCACACGACCAGGGTGTCGCCGGCGCGCAGGGCCTTCAGGCAGGCGGCGAGCCCGGGCCGCTGGTCGGAGCGCCCCGAGGCGCGGTCCTCATACAGCCGGTCGGGCTCAATCCCGGCGGCGAGGAGGGCGTCGCGCTGTGGGTCGAGGGTCTGGGAGCCGTCGGTTTTGGAGACGCGCATGTAGGCTCGGCCTCGGCTTCATCCACCCTGCCACAGTACCGGCCGTTTCCGGTCCTGTCCAGCTCCATTTTCCATTCGTCTCGCCGCGCTGCTCCGCCGCCGCAGGGGTGACCCCAGCCCACCCTGCGGGTACACCCTTACGAGGCTTGGATCGCCAGGTCGCCGCCAGGGATTCGGGAGTTCTCAGGGTGGTAGTAGCCGACCAGCATGTTGCTTTGTGTCACCTATACGGCCGATTATGTGATAGCCCCGCCCCGCACCCGCATGCCCCCCCCAGAACCGTCACGCAACCCTATACTATGACACACGAATGGTCTCGTCCACTCCTTAGGCGTCGGCATCGATCTACGTAGGACGGATTGACAGCAGCACGAGCGGACTGTACGGCAGCGT
>JAKABB010000194.1 GCA_021802045.1 bacterium | reverse complement strand
GGGGGCCGGCCACCGTCTACGGCCCCCGGGCGTGGGAGGCCTACCACCAGTTCCTGGCGGAGATGCCGCCGGCGACCCCCCGGCCGGATGAATGACCGGGCCCCCCGGCCGGAGCCGCCCCGCCGGCTGATCGGGGGTGCGGAACCCGGCTGCGTCCGCGGGGTCCACACGCGCCCGGGTGGGCCGACGGCGCGGGGAGTTGCGGGCCGGTCTCGGCTCACCGCCGCAGCCTGCGCCGCCGATCTCAATCGTTGGCCGCGGGGTGACGATGTCGGCCGATAGTCCGGACAGCCGGGAGCGGACTGCGACCGCGCCCATGCCGGTGCCGCGGAGGTTCGACCTGGAGATCGTCTCGGTGGAGGACTGGACCCAGACCCTGCGCCGGATCGTGCTGCGCGCCGAGTCCCTGCGGCAGCTGGACTACCGCCCCGGCCAGGACCTCATGCTCAAGCTGGAGTCCGGCCGGGACACGGTCAACCGCCGCTACACCATCCGGCGGGCCGACCTCGGCCGGGGCGAGGTGGAGATCGACGTGGTCCGCCACGGGTCTGGCCCCGGGGCCAGGTGGGCCGAGTCGGCTCGGCCAGGTGAGCGGCTGTTCGACGTTGTCGCGCCCCGCGGCAAGATCACGATCGACCGGGGAGTGGACTGGCACCTGTTCATCGGCGACGAGACGGCCATCCCGGCGATGTTCCACATGGCCGAGTCCCTTCCCGACCCGCGGAAGGTGCGGGTGCTGCTGGAGGTCGGCCGGCCCGTGGAGGCACCACCGCCTCCGCCGGGCCTGGACGGTGCCGTCCACTTCGTGCACCGCTCCGGCGGTCCGCCGGGAGCCGATGGCCCGCTGCTGGCCGCCGCCGCCGGCGCCCCCCTGCCCGCCGGCCGCGGCCGCGCCTACATCGCGGGGGAGGCGAGAACCGTGCTGGCCGTGCGCGACCTGCTCCAGGGGCGTGGGCTCACCAGAGACCAGATGGCGGTCAAGGCCTACTGGCGCCGGGACCAGCCGAACCTCGATCGCGGAGAGCCCGACTCCGCGGAGTGACGATTACAGGAATACCCGGCCACCTACCATGGAGTGGGTGCGCCAAGTCCTTCTCCTGCAGCCGGGCACGCCCGACGTCCGGTCACCGGCGCGCTTTCTGGTGTGGCTGGCACGCCGCCAGCGCCGCCACCTGGCGGTGGGGGGGATGTACGGGGCGGTCTGGATGGGCACCCAGGCCGCCATTCCGCTGGTCGTGGGCGCCGCCATCGAGGCGATCATCCATGCCGACCGGGCGGCGATCATCGCCTGGGCGTTCGCGATCCTCGGTCTGGGGGTGGTCCAGGCCGCCAGCGGCGCCCTGCGCCACCGGGAGGCGGTCACCAACCGGCTGCTGGCCTCCTCCAGCGTGCAGCGCCTGGTGGCACGCCAGGCCGCACATCTCGGCGGGGATCTCAGCCGCCACATGGCTGCCGGAGAGGTGGCCGGGATCGGATCCAGCGATGTCCGCAACATCGCCAACGTCCTGGACATGCTTCCCCGCCTCGTCGGTGCGCTGGTGGCGGTGGCGGGGGTCGCGGTGGTGCTGCTGCTGGAGTCGCTGCCGCTGGGCTTGGTGGTCGTGGTCGGGGTTCCCCTCGCCGCCGTCTGCCTGGGGCCCCTCCTGCGGCCACTGGAGCGGCGGCAGCGGGCCCAGCGTGATGAGATCGGGGCGGCCTCCTCGATAACCGCGGACACGGTGGTGGGCCTGCGGGTGCTGCGCGGGCTGGGCGGTGAGCGCGTGTTCTCCAGGCGCTTCGCCACCGCCTCCCAGCGGATCCGCCAGGCGGCGGTGCGCACCGCCAAGCTGGAGGCGACGGTGGCGGCCCTCCAGCTGTTCCTGCCCGGTCTGCTGCTGGTCGCCGTCACCGGGATCGGGGCGCGCCTGGTGCTCGCGGGCGAGATCACGCCCGGGACCCTGGTCACCGCCTATGGCGAGGCGGCCTTCCTGCTGATCCCCGTCGAGGCTCTGATCGAGTTCGCCTATTACCTGACCGGTGGCCTGGTCGCCTCCAGTCGGGTGGTGGGTCTGCTGGCTCGCGGCCGCGACCTCGACTTTCGGGTGGGGGAGTCGGGGGCGGGCGCCGGCGCGGGGAGGCTGGTGGACCGCACGAGCGGCCTGGAGGCAGCTCCAGGCCAGATGGTGGCGGTGGTTGCCGCTGACCAACGGTCCGCCACCGAACTGGCGGACCGCCTGGGCAGATACGTCGACTCCCCGGCCGGGCAACCGGTCACCCTGGGAGGACGCGCGCTCTCAGAGCTGCCGCTGGCTGAGTTGCGCCGGCGCATCCTGGTGCTCCCCAGGGAGGCGGTCCTGCTGGCCGGCCCCTTGTCGGACTGCCTGTCGCCACCACCTGGGGAAGCGGGCCCGGTGCCTCTGGAAGAGGCTTTGGAGTGCGCCGGAGCGGCGGAGATTCTGGACGGCCTGCCCCGGGGGCTGAACACCGAGCTGCCAGAGCGGGGGAGCAACCTCTCCGGGGGCCAGCGGCAGCGCCTGCTGCTGGCGGCGGCCCTGCGCGCCAACCCTGAGGTCCTGATCCTGGAGGAGCCCACCAGTGCCGTCGACGCCCACACCGAGGCCGCGATTGCGGCCCGGCTGAGGCTGGTGAGGAAGGGCAGGATCACGGTGGTTCTGACCTCGAGCCCACTGCTCCTGGAGCAGGCCGACGAGGTGTTCCTGATCACTGGCACGGCGGTGGCCCGCGGCCGGCACCACGA
>JAKABB010000193.1 GCA_021802045.1 bacterium | reverse complement strand
TAGTCCAGGATCGCGTTGTTGGCGATCTGGTAGAGCCAGGAGGAGAAGGGGCTGCCGCGGGGCCGGTAGCGGGGCAGCGCCCGCAGGGCCTTGAAGAAGACCTCGCTGGTGATGTCCTCGGCCAGCTCTTGGGCCCGGACCCGGGAGTACACGAATCGGTAGATCTGGGGGAAGTAGCGGTCATACAGGTCACCGAAGCGCTCCCGATCCTCCTTGGCGGCCGCAACCAGCTCGTCGTCCGGGGTCTGGCTCACCCAGTGGTCACTCCGCTCTGGCGCCCGACCCCGACCGGGGGATGCAACGGGGGCGCGGGCTGCTTGACCAGAGGGCAAAGCATTGGTCGCAAGCGGAGTTCACCGGCTCATCGGGGGCGACGGGCCCAGTGGCCGCCAGCCCGCTCGCCGGTGGGACGCGGTTGACGGTCAGGGTTCGCTCTGGGCCTCACCGATCGACGGGTCCTGGTGGCACCGGAGGGTCCGGCTCGGACCGGGGCCGGGGATCGGCCGGGGTCCGAGGAAGTCGGACGCGAAAGGAGGCTCCCTCCCCCAGGGTGGACGCCACCTGGACCGTTCCGCCGTGCGCCTCGACGATGGCGGCCACGATGGCGAGTCCGAGACCGGCGCCGCCGCTGGCCCGGGCCCGGGAGGGGTCCGGCCGGTAGAAGGGCTCGAACAGGTGGGGCAGGGACTCGGGCGAGATCCCCGGCCCGCGGTCCGCGACCTCAAGGACGGCGGTGCCCGCGTCCTCCTGATCCACCAAGACCGCCACGGCCGTGCCCGTGGTCGTGTGCGTGAGGGCGTTTGTCAAGAGGTTCGCCGCGACCTGCCGGAGCCGAACCTCGTCACCGGTCACCACCAGTGACGGGGGGGTCCGCAGGGTGATGCGCCGGCCCCGGTCGACGGCCCCAGCGTCCGCGACCGCGTCAGCGGCGACGACGGCAAGATCGACCGGATCCTGTGCGAGCGGCCGCCCCTCGCCCAGGCGCGCAAGGAGCAGGAGGTCGTCGACGAGCACGCCCATGCGCTCCGCTTCCTGCTCGATCCTCCGCATCGACGTGACCAGGTCGTCGGGCCGGGCCCTGGCGCCTCGCCGGAAGAGCTCTGCGTAGCCTCGGATAGAGGTGAGCGGGGTTCGCAGCTCATGGGACGCGTCGGCCAGGAAGCGACGCAGGCGGGTCTCCGAGGCCTTGCGCTCCTCGAACGCCTGCTCGATCTGGGCGAGCATGGCATTGAGTGCGACCCCCAGGCGGCCAATCTCGGTCTTGGGATTCTGCTGCCCGATTCGCTGGGACAGGTCGCCCCCGGCGATCGCTGCCGCCGTCTCTCCGATCTGCTCCAGGGGGCGCAGCTCCCGGCGGACGGTCCACCAGGACAACCCTCCCAGCCCCAGGACGACGGCGAGGGCCACGGCGATCTCGATGAGTAACAGTTGGTGGAGCGTCTCGGTGACCGCGCTCAGCGGGATCGCCACGACGAGCGTTCCCGTCGGGAGTACGGCCTGGGTGAGCACCCGAAACTGAGTCGATGAACCGCGTGCCCCGCCGGTGGTGAATACCCGCTGCCCCCGCGGCGATCCCAGTCCCCGGGGGAGAGCTGGAAGAACGCTCGGCCGCCCGGACGGGAGGGCCACGGGGCCGGCAAGGACCGTCCCGCCGGGGCTGACGATCTCGGCAACGGTCCCGCCCGGGAACCGACTGGTCGCGCCCGCTGGCCCGGGGGGCGGGTGGCTGCCGAGGCTCAGCGCCAGCAGGGCCGGGCGCCGGGCGCTCAGGAGCTGCTGGTCGACCCGCTGTACCAGGAACGACTGCAGCAGGCCGTAGGTGACGCCCCCCGCGACCACCAGACCCCCCAGGACGAAGGCCGTGATGGCAAGGGCGAGTCGAGTCCGCAGGGACATCGCCTCACGCGTCCGGCAGCCGGAGGGAGTAGCCGACACCTCGGACGGTGTGGATGAGCGGCGGCCCCAGCCTGTCGAGCTTCTTGCGCAGGTAGCTGACGTAGGTCTCGACCACGTTGCCCTGGCCGCCGAAGTCGTAGTGCCACACGTGATCGAGGATCTGGGGTTTGGAGAGCACGCGGCCGGCGTTCGCCAGCAGGTAGCGCAGCACCTTGTACTCGGTCACCGTGAGCTCGATGGGACTGCCCGCGCGGCGCACCTCGTGGCGGTTGTCGTCCATCTCGAGATCGGCGAACGTCAGCGTCCCGGACTCCTTGGCCAGCACGGCGGCCCGGCGCAGGATCGCATTCATGCGGGCCACGAGCTCCTCCAGGCTGAAGGGCTTGGTGAGGTAGTCGTCGCCGCCGAGGGTGAGGCCGCGCACCTTGTCCTCCGTGGCGTCCCGGGCGGTGAGAAAGAGGACCGGCGTGCGGCTTCCCTGGGAGCGGAGGCGAGCCATCACTTCGAACCCGTCCAGGTCGGGCAGCATGACGTCAAGGACGACCAGGTGTGGGCGGAAGTCGCCCATGGCCTGCAGGGCCGGCCGGCCGGCGTTGGCGACCGCGACCGCGAAACCCTCGTACCGCAGGGCCATGGCCAGCAGGTCCGTGATGCTCGGCTCGTCGTCCACCACCAAGATCCGGACCTGGTCGGGCGCTGGCGGCTTCATCTCCGCACCGTACCCCGCCATCCTGTGCGTTGTCTGTGACTAGCCCTTCGTCGCCGGGGCGCGTCAGGAGCCACGGCTGGCGGAGGCGGCGGGGCCGGGCCGTGGCGCTGCCGCCCCACTCCCCACCGCCGGGGGGCCGCACCCGGTGTGCTC
>JAKABB010000192.1 GCA_021802045.1 bacterium | reverse complement strand
GGTACTCTGACCTGACTGGGACCCGCAGGCCAACCTCACCCGGTGGCTTCTCCCGGAGGTTCCCAAGGATGCCCACCTCGCCAGCGTCGTGGACCAGTTGACAGCGGCCAGCGAACACGTCGTTGATCCTCACAGGGCGGTGCACCAAACGGACTGGGGATTTGCGATCCTCGCTGGGCACCGACTTCTGGCGGACCGGGTTGCAGCCGTGCCGAGAGGAATGGAATACTTCATTCTCCGCCAGGTGCTGACGCCGCTCCGAGACGACTACGACATCGTACTCATTGACTGCCCCCCGAGGCTGGATGTCTTCAGCCTTAATGCGCTCGCGGCGGCAGATCAACTCGTGATCCCCATAGAACTTGGTCTCTTTGGGGCGGAGGGGCTTAGCAACACTTTAGACACCGTGAACATGGTCCGCCGTCACCTGAACACAAGACTCAGCGTCGCCGGAATCGTCGCTACCAAGGCCGACCTCCGCACCCGCCATCAAGAGGCTGTGCTCGCGGCGATCAGACAGGCGGCGGCGCAGCGGCACCTCCGCTTCTTTGAACCGCCCGTGCCACAGTCGATCGTGTTGCCTGAGGCCTGTTACAATCACGTCCCCATCCAATACTACCGGACCCGGAACATGATGGCGCGCCAGTGCACCGACGTCTACGCCAAAATCGCCAGGGAGCTCCTGAAGGTGCTTCGCGAGGAGGTTGCTTGACATGACCGGGCGGAAGCAGCGCGCGGACGAGACCATGCCAAACCTGTTCCCTGCGGGTCTGCCGGAGTTGGAAAGTGACCAAGCCGAGATCACTCCTCACGCGGAACTTGAGCCGCAGGACGGCCGCCCGCCAGCGGCGGCCGCGATGGCGAAGGGCCCGGATGAGACGCGTCCCGGAAAAGCAGATTCTGACGGCGAGGCCGCCGCGGACCTAGCAGCGGCGCTGGCGCCATCAAGGGCCAAGGAGGAAGCGCTTGTGTCGACCCCAGATGCCGCACTCGCTGTCCCCCGCCTCATGGTTCGAGTAGTCGCACCTGACCGGAGGCGGTTCCAAAACTACTCTTTCAGCGGGGATCCCGAGCAGATGCAGGAACTCGAGGACCTGGGCCGTGAGATGGGCGTAGCGCGTAGCGACTTGATTCGGCAGGCCATTGGGTTCTACTTGCAGCACGTTGATCGGACCCGTGCCGAGGGTGGGGCGCAATGACACGCGAAGTGTGGGCTAGGCCGTGGGGGAGGGACGAGGTGGTGCAGTAGGCGAGGCGGCGAGCGCGGGTGGCCTTCTACGGGGCGGACCGGGCGATGATGGTGACGAACAGGCTCTTCACGCAGGGGGCGCGGGCGACTGGGATGGAGTTGTAGGGGAGAGAACGGGGGCGCGCGGCGCCGTGAGAGGACGCGCGGCTCTTCTGGACGGTAGACTGAACCTCGGGCCTGCCGCCGACCTGTGCGTGCGCCGTGGGCGGGTGCGGTCGGCGGCGCTGTGGTTCAGCGGGGCAGTTCCTGGCCGCAGCCGCCGCAGAAGCGCCAGGCCGGGGTGGATGCCTGGCCACAGAACGGACAGTAGCGGCGGCCGGTGCGAGCGGCGGGGCGCGGGGTCCGGGCCGAGGACCCGCCGCCGAGACGGATGTGCAGGCCCTGGCGCCCGGCGGTGGTTATGGCGAGCTGCCCGGCCTCGGTCAAGGCGCGCAGGTGGGTGCGCACGGCCTCGCCCTGGGTCTGCAATTCGCTGGCCAGGCGAGCGACTGTGACGCGGACGGAGCCTTCCTCGGCGCGCTGCCGGACCCAGGCGAGGACGCGGGCCTGCAGAGGGGCTTCATCGACGACAGTGGCCGGCGCGGCCTCCGCGGTGGGCGAGTCCGCCGCGTCTTCCGGTGCCGAATCTGAGACGGGAGCAGACAAGGCGAGGCCCCCCTTGGTGTGTGGGTTCGCGGCGGTTCATCGCGTTCCCTTCCGCCGATATGGACGGGAGCGGCGGCCGCTTGGCGCAAGACCACGGGCCGCGCGGTAACGCACGGCCGGGGGACTTTCAATGCACGTCCTCAGGGCGCGGCGAGGACGGCGGCCAAGGCGGCGGCAGCGCTGGGTGCGCGGACGACCTCGCGGTGCCAGAGGCTGAGTTGCTCCAGATCGCTGGTCTTGGAGACGGCCTCGCGCAGAGCCGCCGGCGGGTCCTCGAAGCGGGCGGCGAAGGCCTCCAGCAGCCACAGGCGCGCCTGATGCAGTTCTCCCTCGTGTCGGCCCTGTTCCCGCCCCCTCTCCAGGCCCTGTTCCAAGCCGTCGCGGATAAGGTCTTCGAAGAGTTCCTGGCCCACCACTGGCATGTTCAGCAACTCCCCTCGTGCCCACGCCTGATCCGTGGGCGACTGCAGCTCACCATACCCCAAGCATAGCATCGCCGCGCGCGTCGGCGCGCGCAAGTCCGGCTCCAGGCCCTCGGCGACCGGCAGGGCGGCCTCCAACAGGGGGCGCATGCCCAGGGTGTGGTGCATCAGGGGCAGCATGGCCAATTCCAGCGCGGCCTCGCGCCCCATGGGCGGCCCCTGCAGGGCGCGTTGGCGCCAGCGCTCCAACTCCGCCTCGGCCAGCAGGGCTTGGAGGAAGACCTGGTGCGGCAGGAAGGTGACCTGCTGCACCTGGAGGGGGCGTGACGGGGGCAGGCGTCGTCCCCAGAAGATGACGGAGTGCACCGCGCGTGCGGGGTGCGCGCGGGCAAGGCCGAGGTGGTAGCCGGCCAGGCGGGCGACGTCGGCCTCGGCGTCGCGAAACTGA
>JAKABB010000064.1 GCA_021802045.1 bacterium | reverse complement strand
GGCGCCGCGCCCCGCCCGCAAGCGCTAGACCGCCGGCGCCGGGGCCGTCACCGAGTCGGCACCGCGTCGTGGCACCCCTGCCGCGACGGACGGGGATACTGCGCGCAGCGGACCGTCACGCACGCCGGGACACGGGGGGTCTTCGATGGCGTCCCAGCAGCCCATCTCCCAGGACCGGGTGGCCCTGGGCCAGGCCCTGGAGGCGCGCGCCCCCGAGGTCGCGGCCCGCATCGGGCGCCATTCCACCGCCATCCCGGGGTTCCCCGAGGCGGTCCTGGCCACGCGCCTCATCGGCCGCTGGCTGGCCACCGGCCAGGAGGCCACCCCCGAGGAGCACCGGACGATCGCCCGCGCCGGCGAGGGCCCCGTCAGGGGCAGCTGCAGCCTCAGCGATCTGGCCAAGGCCTACCTGGCCTGGCGGGACGGGACCATCGAGCTGCTGGAGGAGGCGGCGGCCCGGCTGGGCATCGCCGAGGGCCCGCTCCTGGCCATGGCCCGGCGGGTGATCCGGGCCAGCTGCGACACCAGCCTGGTGCTCATGATGCGCCGCTTCGACACCACCCGGCACGCCCTGGAGTCCCTGCTCCGCACGGAGCGGGTCCGGCTCGCCCACCAGGCGCTCCACGACCCCCTGACCGCGCTGCCCAACCGGCTGCTCCTGGCCGACCGCCTGGCCCACGCGGTGGAGGCCAGCCGGCGCCGGGGCCAGCGGGTGGCGGTGCTCTTCCTGGACCTCGACTCCTTCAAGTCGGTCAACGACCGCTGCGGGCACCTGGTCGGCGACCAGGTGCTGGTCACGGTCGCCGACCGGCTGCGGGCGGCGGTGCGGCCCGCCGACACCGTGGCCCGGCTGGGGGGCGACGAGTTCGTGGTGGTGGCGGAGGACCTGGACGACCCCGCCGCCGCCGCGGCCGAGATGGCGGGACGGATCGCCCAGATCGTGAGCCAGCCGATCCGGGTGGACGGCCATGAGCTGGTGATGACGGTCAGCATCGGCATGGCCCTGGCCGACGCCGACAGCGATCCGGCGGACGTGCTGGCCCGCGCCGACACCGCCATGTACCAGGCCAAGCGGCGGAGCCGGGGCCGGCGGGCCCACCTGGCGGGAATCGTCGCCTGACCCCCCGGTCGCAGGGCGGCGCCGGGGCCGTTCGGGATCAGGGCGTGCGGTGGACCCGGTGGGCCGCCGCCTGGGCCAGGGGCCGGACCAGCAGGTGGTCGATGTTGACGTGGGGCGGCCGGGTGGCGACCCAGGCGATGCACTCGGCGATGTCCTCGGCGGTCAGCGGCCGCTCCACCCCGGCGTAGACCCGCTCCGCCCGGGCGGCGTCGCCGTCGAAGCGGTTGGCGGAGAAGTCGGTGCGGACCATGCCGGGGGCGACCTCGCTGACCCGCACCGGCCGCCCCACCAGCTCCAGGCGCAGGGTCTGGGTGATGGCGCGGACCGCGTGCTTGGCGCTGGTGTAGCCGCCCCCGCCCTCGTACACCTCGACTCCGGCCACCGAGCCCACGTTGATGATGTGGCCCCGGCCGGACGCCTCCAGCGCCGGCAGCAGGGCCCGGGTCATGCGCACCAGCCCCAGCACGTTGACCTCCCACATCCAGCGCCACTGCTCGTCGTCGCCGGCGGCGACCGGATCCAGCCCGCGGGCGCCGCCGGCATTGTTCACCAGCACCTGCACCGCCTCCAGGCCCCGGACGAACTCGGCGACGCTGGCGGGGTCGGTGACATCGAGCGGGCGCGCCGTAGCCCCGCCGCCGACCTCGGCCGCCAGCCGCTGGACTGGGTCCAGGCGCCGGGCCCCCAGCACGCACCGGAAGCCGGCCGCGGCCAGGGCCCGCGCGGTGGCGGCGCCGATGCCGGCGCTGGCCCCGGTCACCACCGCCACCCCAGCCGGCCGCTCCCCCATCAGCGGCCCCCGGGGTCGGTGGCGTCCAGCTGGCGCGCCAGCTCGGCGGGGTCGGTGGTGGGCCGGTCGCAGACGAAGCGGCGGCAGCAGTGGGCGGTCACCGCCCCAGCCAGGGGGGAGCGGTCGCGCAGCACCGCCGGCCCCCCCTCGGCCCCGCCCTCCGCCGCCGCCAGCACCACGTTGCAACGGTACCGCGCCCGGGCCACCGCCAGCAGGGGGGCCCACGCCGCCCGGGGCCCGCCGACGACGGCCACCGTCACCGGCCCCCGCAGGGCCAGCTCCAGGCCCAGCAGCAGGGCGCCGAACCCCTGCGGGACCCGGGCCGCCAGCGGCCCCACCGCCCGCAGGGCCCGCTCCGCCGCCTCCGCCCACCGGGCCTCCCCGGTGAGCGCGTGCCAGCGCCAGCAGGCCTCCACCATCAGGGCGGTGCCGCTGGGCACGGCCCCGTCCTCCACCGAGCGTGGACGGACCAGGAGCCGGGGGTCGTGCCCCAGCGGGACGTCGAACCAGCCCGGCCCCTCCTCGTCCCGGTAGGCGGCATCGGCGAGGGCCAGCAGCTCCCCGGCGGCGCCGAGCCAGCGGGGGGCGAACGTGGCCTGGTACAGCTCCAGGCAGGCGAGGACCAGGGCCGCGACGTCCTCCAGGGTGGCGTCGAACCGGGCCCGGCCCTGGTGCCAGACGTGGGCCAGCCGGCCGCCGACCCGGCAGCGGTCCAGGAGCAGGCCGGCGGTCGCCTCGGCGATCGCCACCAGGTCGGGGCGCTGGAGCACCGCCCCGGCCTCGGCGAAGGCCCGCACCGCCAGGGCGTTCCACCCCACCAGGCACTTGTCGTCGCGGGCCGGCGCCACCCGCCGGGCCCGCGCCTGCCACAGCCGCGCGCGCAGGCCGTCGAGCCGGGCCTGGAGCGCGCCCGCATCGGTGCCGAGCTCGTGGGCCAGCGTGTCCAGGGCCAGCGGCCGCCAGAGGACGCTCGCCCCCCCCTCGAAGTTGCCGCCGGCCGTGACCCCGAACCAGCGCTGGGCCAGCCGGCCGTCCTCCGGCCCCAGCACCGCCCGCAGCGTTGCCGGGGTCCAGACGAAGTAGCGGCCCTCCGCCCCCTCGCTGTCGGCGTCGCTGCTGCTGGCGAAGCCGCCGTCGTCCCGCCGCAGGTCGCGGACCAGGGCGGTCAGGGTCTCCTCGACCACGCGCCGGTGCTGGGGGTCCCCGTGGGCCTGGAAGGCGTGGAGGTAGGTGCGCGCCAGCTGGGCATTGTCGTAGAGCATCTTCTCGAAGTGGGGGACGCGCCAGGCGGCGTCGACGCTGTAGCGGTGGAAGCCCCCGCCCAGCTGGTCGTAGATGCCGCCGCGGGCCATGCCGTCCAGCGCCGCCGCCACCACCGTCCAGCCCGAGCCGTCGGCGCCGGCCCGGGCCAGGAGGAAGTCCAGCAGCGCCGGATTGGGGAACTTCGGCGCCGTGCCGAAGCCTCCGTGGGCGCGGTCGGCCCGGGCCAGCAGGTCCTGGGCCGCGGTCTCCAGCCACGCGGGTTGGAGCGCCGTCCCCGGCCGCAGCGGCACCGGGCGGACCGCGTCCAGCAGCCGGCCGGCGGCCGAGCGCACCTCGTCGCCCCGTTCGCGGTAGGCGGCGGCGACCGCCTCCAGGACCCGGGGGAAGCCGGGCAGCCCATGGCGGTCGTCGGGGGGGAAGTAGGTGCCGGCGTGGAACGGGCGGCCGTCGGGCAGGCAGAAGACGGTCATGGGCCAGCCCCCCTGGCCGGTCAGCGCCTGCACCGCGTCCATGTAGATGGCGTCGACGTCGGGCCGCTCCTCGCGGTCCACCTTGACGTTGACGAAGAGGGCGTTCTGGCGGGCCGCGATGGCCGGGTCCTCGAAGGACTCGTGGGCCATCACGTGGCACCAGTGGCAGGCCGCGTACCCGATGCTGAGCAGGATCGGCCGGTCCTCGGCCTGGGCCCGGGCGAACGCCTCCTCGCCCCAGGGGTACCAGTCCACCGGGTTGCCCTGGTGCTGGCGCAGGTACGGGCTGGTCTCATCAGCCAGCCGGTTCACCTGCGCCTCCCGCCCCGCCGAGCCTCGGCTGCCATCGCCCGAGTGTGGCAGGCGGAGCCACCGGGGAGGGCCGGCCCGGTCGCGACCGCCGGAGCCGGTAGCATCGCTCTCGTGACCCAGGACCCCGCCGCCGCGCGCACGCCGGCCGCCGCAGCGGGCGCGCCGCCCCCGGCCCTCCCCGGTCCGCCCCGCTGGCTCCGCTGGAGCTTCCTGGCGACCACGGAGGCGGTCCACCGCCTCGGCCCCTGGCGCTACCGGGTCGCGGACCTCGCCGGGACCGCGACCTTCGCCTGCCAGCCCGGCCGCGCCCGCCGCACCGCCGCCACCTACCGCCTGGCCCTGCCCGGACTGGACCGCCGCGCGGCCCGGGAGATGGCCCGCCGCAGCTTCCGCGAGTACGCCCGCACCGCCATCGACTTCCTGTGGGTCCAGGGGCTGCCCCGCCACCAGGTCCTGGCGGCGGTCCGGGTCGCGGGCCGCCACCACGCCGAACGGGCGGCGGCGCAGGGGCGGGGCGGGATCATGGTCCTCGTCCACCAGGGGAGCTGGGACGTCCCGGGGCCGGTGGCCAGCGCCCTCGGCTTCCACGTCACCGCGGTGATGGACGCCGGTGGCAGCCGGGCCCTCACCGACCTGGTCCGGTGGGCGCGGGCCCGGATCGCGGTGCCGGTGGTCCTGCCCGACGCCGCCGCCCGCACCCTGCTGCGGGTCCTGCGCCGCGGGGATTGGGTGGCGCTGCTGGCGGACATCCCAGGGGACACCCCCCACGTCACGGTGCCCTTCCTCGGCCAGCGCGCCCGCTTCTCCGCCGCCGCCGGGCTCCTGGCGGCCCGCTCCGGGGCCCCGCTGCTGCCCATCACCTGCGTGCGCCGGCCGAGCGGAGGGTACCTGCTGGAGGCCCACCCACCGGTGTGGGTGGCGCCGGACACGCCCCCCGCGGCGGCGCTGCTGCCCCTCCTGCCGATCTTCGAGGCGTCGATCCGGCGGCATCCGGAGCAGTGGTTCCCCTTCGACGCCGACCGCCTGCTGCCCCCTGCCGGTGGGTGAGCCGGGGACGCCGCCGCGGATCAGCTGGTTCGGCCACGCCGCCGGCCGCCGCGCCGACGGCCTCTCCAGCTACTCGGCCACGGTGGTGGCGGGGCTGCAGCGGCGGGGCTGCTCCCTGCACTTCCACCACGCGGCCCTGGACGGCGACCGCGTGCCGGCGGGGATCGAGGGGGCGGTGGCGTGGCCGGCCTGGCGCTTCAAGACCGTGACCCTCCCCCAGCCGGGCTTCCGGGCCGCCCTCCGGCGGCGGCTGGCACGGGAGCGAGCGGACATCGTCCACTGCTCGCTCAGCTTCTCCCTCCGCGACGGCCTCCTGGCCCAGGCCGCCCACGAGGTCGGCGCGGCGGCGGTGGTCACCTTCCACCTGCCCTTCGGCCGGCCCCGGAGCGCCCGCGGCCGGGCCCTGCAGGCCCTCTACCGCTTCTGGGCCCCGCGGCTGCGGGCCTACGACCGGGTGATCGTCTTCTCGCCCGAGCAGCGGGCGCGCCTGGCGGCCGCCGGCGTGGCCCCCGAGCGCTGCGTCGTCATCCCCAACGCCGTCGACACCGCGGCCTTCTGCCCCGGCCCCTCGGACCTGCGCGCGGGCCCGCTGCGAGGGGCCGGCCTGGTCATCGGCTACGCCGGCCGGCTGGACCCCGAGAAGCGCGTGGAGCGGCTGCTGCAGGCGTTCACGCGGGCGGCGCTGCCCCCGGACACGGTGCTGCTCCTGGCCGGCGACGGCCAGGGGGTCCGGACGGTGGAGCGGGCGGCGGCGGCGAGCCGCCGGGTGGTCTACCTGGGCCGGCTGGACACCGAGGCGGCGCTGGTCGCCTTCTGGCGGGCCGTCGACTGCTTCTGCCTGCCGTCGACGGCGGAGGGGCTCTCGCTGGCGCTGCTGGAGGCGATGGCCTGCGGCTGCGCGGTGCTGGCGACCCCCATGGCCGGAGCGGCGGTGGCCGGGGCCGGGGGCCGGGTGCTCGCGCCCGGCGGCGGGGTGGCGGAGCTGGCCGCGGCCCTGACCGAGCTCTGCCGGGACCCCGCGGAGGTGAGCCGGCTGGGCGCGCTGGCGCGTGATCGGGCGGTGCGTCATCATGGGGTGGAGCCGATGCTGGACCAACTGCTGCGTGTCTACCGCCTGGGGCGGCGACCGGGCGACGGTGCCGGATGAGCCCCGGGGTCCGCGCCGCGCTGGTCGTCGACAGCAGCGCCTGCCTGCCGCCCGCCCTGGGCGAGTCCCCCGGGGTGGCCGTGGTGCCGATGACCCTGGAGGTGGACGGCCGCCAGCTGCGCGACGGCATCGACATCACGGTCGAGGAGTTCTTCGCGCGGCTGCGCCGGCCGGGGCGCCCCCCCAGCAGCAGTTCGCCCGCCCCCGGCGCCTACCTGCAGGCCTTCCGGTCGGCGCCGGCCCGGGAGATCGTGTGCCTCACCATCCCCGAGCGCTACTCGATGATGCAGCGCTCGGCCGCCCTGGCCGTCGAGCTGCTGCGGCAGGAGAGCCCCGGGCGCACGGTCCACATCGTGGACACCGGCACCGCCGCTGGGGGCTACACCCTGGTGGCCGAGGCGGCGGCGGCGGCCTGCGCCGCCGGCTGCACGGCCGCGGCGGTGGTGGCCCACGTGCGCCGGGTGGCGGCCGGAGCCCAGGTGATCGGCGCCCTGGAGACCCTGCGCTACCTGGTCCGCAGCGGCCGGGTGCCGGCCATCGCCGGTCTCGGCGGCGACCTGCTGCAGGTCCGCCCGGTGTTCGCCCTCACCGGCGCCGAGGTCCGGCGGCTGGCGGTGGTGCGCGGCACCCGCCGGGCCCTGCGGGAGGTCGCCGCCCAGCTGCGCGACCTGGTGCCGCCCGGCACCGCGGTCCGGCTCGGGGTCTTCTCGGGCGCCTCGCCCGCGACCACCGACGGCCTGGCGGCGGCCGTGCGCGCCGCCTTCGGCGCCGTGCCGGTGGAGCGGCTGACCCTGACCCCGGTCATCGCCCTCCACACCGGCCCGGGGCTGCTCGGGGCCGCGGCCGTCCCCGACCTGCCCCCCCCGGACCCGGACGCACCGGTCGAGGCGGTGGCCTGATGCCCCTCCCCGCCACCCCCCCGCTGGACACCGTGGGGCTGGCCCTGCTGCTCTGGCTCGGGGCCTATCTCCTCGGCGGCATCCCCACCGGCTGGATCGTGGGCCGGGCGCTGGGCGTCGACCTGCGCCAGGTCGGCACCGGCAAGATCGGCACCAGCAACCTCTTCCGCAACGGCGGCTGGCTGCCGGCCGCCATCGTCGGGCCCCTCCAGTTCGGCCAGGGCCTGGTCCCGGTGTGGCTGGCCGAGCGGGCCGGCGCCGGGATGGTGGTCGTGGCCGGGGCCGGGCTGTGCGCCGTCATCGGCAACGGCTGGCCCGCCTACTTCCATTACCACGGGGGCCGGGGGGTGGCCACCGCCACCGGCGCGGTCAGCCTCTGGTGGCTGCCCGGCTTCGCCTTCCTGCTGGCCGCGCTGGGCCTTGGCGCCCTGGCCCGGCACAGCGCTCTCGGGGTCCTCCTGGGGTTCCTGCTCCTGCCCTTGGTCCTGGGCCTGACCGGTGCCCCCACGGCCGAGGCCGTGACCGCGGTGGGCGTTTGCATCTGCATCTGCCTGCGCCGCCTGGAGGGGTACGCCGGGCAGCGCAAGGACCCCAGCACCCAGGGGCAGCCCCGGGACAGCTGGTGGGACCGCCTCCTCTTCGACCGCCGCCCCGGCCAGCGGCTGGTCGGGCCCCGGAACTCGTAGTGGCCAGCCCGACGGAGCCGGCCGCCCAGGCCCAGGCCTCCCGCCTGGAGCGGGACTCGATGGGGGAGATGGCGGTCCCGGCCGCGGCCTACTACGGCGCCAGCACCCAGCGGGCGGTGCAGAACTTCCCCATCAGCCCCCTGCGGCTGCCCCGGGCCATGATCGAGGCCCTGGGCCGGATCAAGGCGGCCGCCGCCGCGGTCAACCTGGAGCTCGGCGAGCTGCCCGCCCGGCTGGCGCCGGCGATCGCCCAGGCCGCGGCCGAGGTGGCCGCCGGCCAGTTCGACGGCCAGTTCGTGGTGGACATCTTCCAGACCGGGAGCGGCACCTCGTCGAACATGAACGCCAACGAGGTCATCGCCAATCGGGCCATCGAGCTCCTGGGCGGCGAGCGCGGCCAGCGGGAGCTGGTCCACCCCAACGACCACGTCAACCACGGGCAGTCCAGCAACGACGTCTTCCCGACCGCCCTCCAGCTGGCGGCCGTGGCCGGCCTCGACCGCCAGCTCCTGCCGGGCCTGGCCACCCTGGAGCAGGCCCTCGCCTCGCGGCGGGAGGCGTTCTGGGCCGTGATCAAGACCGGCCGGACCCATCTCCAGGACGCCACCCCGATCCGGCTCGGCCAGGAGTTCTGGGGCTACGCCGGGCAGGTGGCGCGGGCCCGGACCCAGCTGGACCAGGCCCGCGCCCGGCTCCTGGAGCTGCCGCTGGGGGGGACGGCGGTCGGCACCGGGATCGGCCGCCACCCCGAGTTCGCCGAGCGGGTCATCGAGCGGCTGCGGACCGCGTACGGGGAGCCGGGCCTGCACGAGTCCGAGAACCACTTCCAGGCCCAGGCGACCCTGGACGCGGCGGTGGCGGCCTCGGCGGCGGTGCGCTCGGCGGCCATCGCCTGCCACAAGATCGCCAACGACATCCGCTTCCTGGGCTGCGGGCCCCGGGCCGGCATCGGCGAGCTGCGCCTGCCGGAGGTCCAGCCCGGCTCGTCCATCATGCCGGGCAAGGTCAACCCCGTCATCTGCGAGTCGATGCTGATGGTGGTGGCCCGGGTGCTGGGCGACGACGCCACGGTGGCCTTCGCGGGCGCCACCGGCTCCTGGCTGGAGCTGAACGTGATGCTCCCGGTGGCGGCCCACAGCCTGCTGGAGTCGATCGCCCTCCTGGGCGCGGCCGCCGCCAACCTGGCCGGCCAGTGCGTCGCCGGGCTGGAGGCCACCGACCGGGGACCGGCGCTGCTGGAGCAGGGCCTGGCCATCTGCACCGGGCTGGTGCCGGCGATCGGCTACGACCGCGCCGCGGCCATCGCCCACGAGGCCTACCGCAGCGGGCGCACCGTGCGGGCGGTGGCCCGGGAGCGGACGGAGCTGGCCGAGGCGGAGCTGGACCGGCTGCTGGACCCGCTGCGGATGATCGAGCCGGGGGCGGCCGCCGGCGGCTGACGAGCGCGAGCGGGCGGCTCAGCCGTCCGGGGTGATGGGCCGGGCCACGTACCAGCGCCCCCCGACCTCGACCGCCTGGACCAGCGGGGTGAGGCCGAGCGGGTGGCGGCTCAGGACCACGCAGGCCCGGGGCCGTCCGGCCGGGCGGTAGCACGCGGTCGCCACCAGGCTGATGGTGGCGCGTCCATGGGTCACCGTCTGCCCGTCGAAGAGGACGGAGGTCAGGATGAGGTCCACCCGGCGCACGGCGGCCAGCGAGCGGGGCAGGCCGGGGCGCGCCGCCGGGGCCAGGTAGGCCGCCATCCCGGGGAGGTCACGGTGATTGAGCGCCGCCAGGTAGCCGGTCAGCGCCGCCTCCGGGGTGCGGTGGGACGGCGGCGGCGGCGGGGCGCTGTGCAGGGCCCGCGCGATGCTGACCAAGACCAGCCCCCCCAGCAGCAGGATGGTGAACCGCCACCGCCCCAGCGGGCCCCGGCCCGCACCCCGACGCGGCGGGGGCCGGCGCACCGGCCCCTCGCGAGGCAGGGCCCCCGCCCCACCGTCCGACCGCTCCCGCAGGGGCTGCGGGGACACGCCGTCGCCGCCCCCGTGGTCCATCGCTCTCCCCGATCGGGCCGGGCCGTCCGGCGCAGACTCTGAACGGGGAGTGTGCACCACTCGGCCTCGCGCCCGAGGCCCCCGCCGATCCCAGCGGGCACAGCGGCCCCCGTTCGGGGGCGTCCCCGCTCCCGGTCCCCGAAGTTCACGTGAAACTGTTTGCGGCTCTGGCGCGTATATAGGGGAAGGACACGGCGTGCATCGGCGCCTCCCCCGCCGCACGGGGTCCCGCACCAAGGCGGTTGACCCTCACGCGCGCCGTGTCCGATACCCGGCTGCCTATGTCGACAAGAACAGCATCATCCACTCCGACTCCACCGCGGCCCGGCGCCCCGCGCGCGGGCATGCGGCGACGCCGGTCCGCGGTGGGCGGGTGGCGCCGCCGCACCATCGCCACGGCCATCGTCAGCTGCGCCATGCTGGCGGCCCTGGTCGGGCCCGGCATGGCCCTGGCCCGGGTCTACAGCGTCCCGCCCCCGGCCAACCCCCTGCCTGCGGACACCATGATCTTCGCCAGCGGCGGCACCCTCCTGGCCGACCTCCACCCCTCGGGGATGAGTCGCATCCCGGTTCCCCTCAACCAGGTGTCCCCGTTCTTCCTGAAGGCGGTGGTGGCCATCGAGGACCACAGCTACTGGACCTCCGGCAGCATCGACCCGGGCCGGATCGTGCTCTCCGCCCTGCACGACATCATCCACCACAGCACCAGCCAGGGGGCCAGCACCATCCCCGAGCAGCTGGCCAAGATCCTCTACCTGCAGGACAACAAGAGCATCGCCTACAAGCTGCGGGAGATCCTGCTCGGCAACACCCTGGCCAACCGGGAGTCGAAGCGTCAGATCCTGGACCAGTACGTCAACGACATCTACCTCGGCCAGGGCGCCACCGGGATCCAGTCGGCCGCCCTCACCTACTTCGGGGTGGGCGCCAGCAAGCTCTCGCTCTCGGAGGCCACCCTGCTGGCCGGCCTCCTGCCGGCCCCCAGCCTCCTCGACCCCTTCGTCTCGATGAGCGCGGCCCGCGACCGCCAGCAGCTGGTGGTGGCGGCGATGGAGGCCCAGCACGAGCTGACCCCGGCCCAGGGGCAGGCCGTCCTCGCCACCCCCATCCACCTGGCCCAGACCCCGGCCACCGCCGTCAACCGGGCGCCCTACTTCGTCAGCTACGTCGAGAGCTGGCTGAGCCAGCACTTCGGGTCCAACTTCGCCTCGGAGGGGCTGCGGGTGACCACCACCTTGAACTACCACCTGGAGCAGGTGGCCCAGCGGATGGTGACCCAGATCGTGCAGCAGCGAGCGGCGATGCACATGACCGACGGCGCCCTGGTCTCCCTCGATCCCCAGACCGGGGCCATCGAGGCCCTGATCGGCGGTGCCGGGCCCAAGGTCCCCGGTGGGCAGATCGACATGGCGATGGCGCCCCGGCAACCGGGCTCGACCTTCAAGCTCTTCACGTATTCGGCCGCCATCGCTCACCAGTCCATCACCATGACCACCCCGGTGCTGGACAGCCCGCTCACCCTCCGGACCCCCGGCGGGCCGTTCGTGGTGCACGACTACGAGGGGGTCTACGCCGGGGTCATCCCCATCCAGGTGGCCCTCGGGAACTCCCTCAACGTGCCGGCGGTGCGGGTCGAGCTCAAGGTCGGCGTGCCCAAGGTGGTGGAGACCGCCCGCTCGTTCGGCGTCACCACCCTGACCCAGCCGGTCACCAACTACGGGCCCAGCCTCACCCTGGGGGCGTACCCGGTCCCGCTGGTGCAGATGGCCCAGGCCGGCAGCGTGCTGGCGGCCCAGGGCACCCTGCACCCGGCCTACGCCGTGGCCCGCGTGACCAGCGCCAGCGGCCGGGTCCGCTACCAGGCCCAGCCGCGGCCGCGCACGGTCCTCTCCCCGGGGGTGGCCTACATCATGAACACCATCCTCTCGCGCAACACCAACCGCCTGATCGCCTTCGGCCCCAACACCGACCTCGTGATCCCGGGCCACCGGGTGGCGGTCAAGACCGGGACCTCCAACAGCTTCCGGGACAACCTGGCCGTGGGCTGGACCCCGACGCTGCTGACCGCGACCTGGGTGGGCAACGCCAGCGACGCCCCGATGTACGGCGGCGGCATCAACGGCATCAGCGGGGCGGCGCCCCTGTGGCACGACTACATGGCCTTCGCGCTGGGGTCCAAGCCGTCGCCCTGGTACCAGATGCCGGCCGGCGTCTACCAGGGGCCCATCTCCAACGGCCAGGCCACCTACTACCTCACCGGCACCGGGCCCAGCACCACCGTGCTGGGCGGGGGCAGCAGCGGGGCGGGCGGGACGACCAACGTCCGCTACAGCAACGGCTGCCGCTACTGGACCTACAACAACGCCAACTACTACTGGTGCGGCTCCGGCTGGTCCGGGCTGCCCGGCGACCCCGGGCCCGGGGGCACGGCGGCCACGGGCGGCGGGCCCGGGACCAGCAAGCCGGGGCACAAGAAGCACAAGACCAACAACGGGTAGGGGGAGGCTCCGGCCCCTCGCGCCGCCGTCCGGGCGGCGGCACGCCGGTTGTGGTCCGGCGTGCGCCCCCGCCGCCGCGCCGGAGCGCCGACTCTCTGACCGGCAGCCCCGCGCGCCAGCGGCGGCCCGCTCCGGCGGGCGTCGCGGGGGAAGGTCGGGGGGCGAGCCGGTGGCGCGTCCGGCAGACTCCTGCGATAGGATCACAGTCCGCTGCAGGGTGCGCGGTCGCTCGTGAGGGAGGCGATGGCCGAGGGAATGGGCGGCCGGAGGATGGCGCGGAGGTCGCTCACCCGCGGGACGGCGCCCACTGATCAGGCCCGTGGGGGCCGACGACCGCGTCCGGTTCGCCGGGCCCGGCAGCGAACGCTGCGCCAGATGGCCGCCGCCGCGGCCGTCAGCGAGGGCTGGCTCCACCCGGTCGAGCGTGCCAGGGCGAACGCCTCGGGGGCCAGCCGGCGCCGGATCGCGGTCGCACGGGGAGTGCCCAGCGGGGACCTCGTCCCGGGCCGGGGAGGCCAGCGGCCGACCCAGAGCCGGGTCGCCGGGCACCGCGGGGCACCACCCCCGCGAGCTTCCAAGCACCTGCGCCATCCCCCTCCACCCACGCTGTTCCATCCGCTCCGACCATGACCGCCTACACCAACCTCTTCACCCCGCTCCGGATCGGTCCCTGCACGATCAAGAACCGCATCGTGTCCTCCGGGCACGACACGGTGATGGTGCAGCACGGCCAGGTCACCGACCAGCTGGTCGCATACCACGAGGCCCGCGCCGACGGGGGTGTGGGCCTGATCATCGTGCAGGTCGCCGGCGTGCACGAGTCGGCCCGCTACACCTCCCACATCCTCATGGCGGTCGACGATTCCTGCATCGCCGGCTACAGCCGGCTGGCGGCCGCGGTGCATGCCAGGGGCACCCGGCTCTTCGGCCAGCTCTTTCATCCCGGCCGCGAGGTCATGGAGTCGCAGGACGGGTCCAGCCCGGTGGCGGTCGCCCCCTCAGCCGTCCCCAACGAGCGCTTCCACGTCATGCCCCGGGCCCTGCGAGTGGC
The DNA here is from genome assembly GCA_021802045.1 of bacterium. GTDB lineage: Bacteria > Chloroflexota > Dormibacteria > Aeolococcales > Bog-877 > JAKABB01. The sequence goes on along the minus strand of JAKABB010000064.1, from coordinate 1,721 downwards.
GGAGATCGAGGAGATCGTCGATGGCTACGCGGCGGCCGCCGCGCGGCTGCGGCGAGCGGACCTGGACGGGGTGGAGATCGTCGCCAGCCACGGCTACCTCCCCTCCCAGTTCCTCAACCCGCACGTGAACCGTCGGGACGATGCCTACGGCGGCAGCCCCGAGAACCGGCTCCGCTTCCTCCGCCGCGTCCTGGCCGCCGTCCGTGATCAGGTGGGCGGAGAGATGGCGGTCGGCCTGCGGATCTCGGTGCGGGAGCACGACCCCGCGGGACTGGCCGAGACGATCGCCCTGGACGCCTGCGCTCGCCTCTCCGAGGCCGGCCTCGTGGACTACGTCAGCATCACCAGCGGGACCTCGGCCGGGCTGGCCGGGTCCGACCACATCGTCCCCGAGATGCACTTCGGGAACGGGTACACCGCCCCGCTCTCCGAGCGCGTGCGGGCCATGGTCACGGTGCCGGTCCTGGTGGCCGGGAGGATCAACCAGCCGCAGGAGGCGGAGCGGATCCTGGCCGGGGGCCAGGCGGACGCCTGCATCATGACCCGGGCGCTCATCTGCGACCCCGAGCTGCCGAACCTGACCGCGCAGGGGAGGACCGAGGACATCCGGGCCTGCATCGCCTGCAACCAGGCCTGTATCGGCCATTTCCACGCCGGCTACCCGATCTCCTGCATCCAGCACCCGGAGACGGGCCGCGAACTCCGCTACGGCCGGCTCACGGCGGCCCCGGTGGCCAGCAGGGTCCTGGTGGTCGGCGGCGGCCCGGGAGGGATGAAGGCCGCGGCCGTCGCCGCCGCCAGGGGCCACGACGTCACGCTGCACGAGGCCACCGCGCAGCTGGGCGGCCAGGTGCTCCTGGCCGAGCGCCTCCCTGGGCGGGAGGAGTTCGGGGGCGCGGCCAGCAACCTCCATCGGGAGGTGGTCAGCGCCGGGGTGCGGATCGTGATGCGCAGCCCGGTCGGGCTCGAGCTCATCGAGGCTTCGGCCCCGGACCTGGTGGTCGTGGCGACCGGGGCCCGCCCGTACCGTCCAGCGGTCGAGGTGGTGGGCCAGCCGGTGGTGCTGGACGCCTGGCAGGTGATCCGCGGCGAGGCGCCCGGGCGCGGGCACACCGTGGTGGTGGACTGGCGCGGCGATTGGGTCGGCATCGGCGTGGCCCGGATGCTGGCGGCGCAGGGGCACCGGGTCACGCTGGCCGTCACCGGGTACGGCGCCGGGGAGGCCCTGCAGCAGTACGTGAGGGACGCGTTGCTGGGAGCGCTCCAGCGCGAGCGGATCAGCGTCATCCCCCTGGTGCGGCTCTTCGGGGTCGACGACGACAACGTCTATCTCCAGCACGTCCTGACCGAGGAGCCGGTCATCGAGGAGGGGGTCTCCGGCGTGGTCTTGGCCTGCGGCCACGAGTCGGTGTCGGAGCTGCTGACGAGCCTCCAGGACCGAGGCGTGGCCGCGGTGGGGGTCGGCGACTGCCTGGCGCCGCGCACCGTCGAGGAGGCCGTGCTGGAGGGCCTGGTCGCGGGCGGCGAGCTGTAGCACCTCCCCGCCGGGTGGTGGCCCGGGGCGGGCGCCTTCGCGGGGAGGCCGGGACCCCGTGGGCCCCCCGCCCCAGCCGGTTCACCACGGGGCCCAGCGCGCGGGCCGGACGATGCCGGCCCCTGGCCCCGGCGCCCCACCGCCCGCGGGCCGGTCCGTGCCGCCAGGGCCCCCAGGACCCGAGCCC
>JAKABB010000191.1 GCA_021802045.1 bacterium | reverse complement strand
GGCTGGCCGCAGAGGACGAGGGTGAAGGGGCTGGCGGCGTCACAGTCCTGGACGTTCTGGAGGTAGCGGAGTTCCTGCACCATGTCCGGTGAGAGCTCCTGACCCTCGTCGATGAGCAGAAGCGGGCGCTTGCCCTGGGCGGCGGCGAGGTCGCGCAACAGGGCCTGGAACTGCTCGCGGGCGCGGCCGGCGCTGGCGGGGGGCATCACGCCGAAGTGGTTCAGGACGCGGCCGTAGAGGTGAAGCGGCGTGAGGCGACTGTCGGCGACGTAGACGGCGGGATGGACGTTGGGGTCGAGGCCGTGCAGGAACGCGCGCAGTGCCGAGCTCTTGCCGCACCCCACGTCGCCGGTGAGCAGGGCGAAGCCCGAGGCGGCGAGGGCGAAGCCCAGGCGGGCCAGGACCTCGTCGAGGGCGGACCAGTGGAACAGAGCGTCTTGCTCCGGCGCCTTGGGGAAGGGGAAGGCGCGGAGCCCGAGCGCGGTCAGGGGCGGGGGCAGCGCGGAGGTCACCTGGCCTCACCGTCCGCGGCGGGGCCGGGCGGCGGGACGAAGCGCATGCGGCCGATCTGGCGGCGGCGCTGCTCCTCGTCGTGGCGCTGCACGAGTTCGTGCAACGCCGTGCGCTCGGGCGCCGGGGCGGTGGCCGGGGGCTCCGGGGCGCGCACGTGCCGGCTGTGGGCGGGGAGCGCCCCCAACGGCGTGGCCCGGCCGTAGCTCCGGCCGTCGTGCTCGACGAGCACGCGGCCGAGGTCGTAGGGGTCGTAGCGCACCGTGATCTTGAGGCGGGCGAGCTCGGGGGCCACCTCGAAGTCGTGGCCCTCGATGGAGATCGTGCCCACGGCCGTGACGGTGCGGGTTTCCGGCCAGAGGAAGGCGTCGGCCAGCGCCTGCGGCTGCACCCAGGCGATGGGGTGGTCGGGGTGGACGTGGCTGAGGCGCGCCTCGGGCGTCTCGCCGGTGGAGGAATGGACGCGGGCGTTGTATTCGCCGTGCAGCCACGCGCCGAGGAACTGCTGGCAGTCGTCGAGGGTCTTCAGCCGGCCGGCATCGATCAGGGCCTGGGCCTCCCGTCCCCATTGCATCTCCGCGGTGCGGAAGAAGCGCTCGAGCTTGCCGCGGCCCTGAGGGCGGTACGGGCGGGTGTGTCGGGGGGCGATGCCGAGCTTGGCGCAGGCGGTGGCCAGCATGTCGCTTCTGTTGGCGGAACCGTTGTCGGAGTAGAGCTGGTCCGGCTTCCCCCGTGCGGTGACCGCCCGCTTGAGCAGGTCGGCCAGGGCCGGACGGTCCTCGGCCGGATAGAGCCGCCCGACCACGTGGCGGCTGTAGTCGTCGAGCGCCGCGACGAGATAGATCGTGCGCCGCCGGCCGTGTGCGTCCGCCAGGTGGAGCATCTGGCAGGCGTCCAGCTGCCACATGGCGTTGGGGTAGGGGGACTCGCGCAGCGCGAAGGTCTGCTTGTGGCGCGTGACCTCCGCGCGGCTGACCCCGGCGCGGCAGAGCGCATCTCCGAGCGTCGTGCGCTTGATCGCCCCCGGCTCGGCCAAGCCCTCCAACTCGATGATGCGGATGATCTGAAGCACCGAACGCTCCGGGTCCTCCTGGCGCAGCGCGACGGCACGGGTCACCACCTGCTCGGGCAGCACCCGCCCCACGCCGCGGTCGGTCCGCTCCTCGGGCAGCAGCCCCCCGAACCCGTCCGCCTTGTAGCGCGCGGCCCAGCGCGTGATGGTTCGGGCGTGGATGCGGATCGTGCGGCCGTCGTGCGTCTTCCAGAGCCGAGCCGCCAGGTCGCGCACCAGGTGGGCGCGCTCCCCGGGGCCAAGGGGCCTCACCACCAGTGGGGCGATGACCTCGAAGCGGAACGTGGCGACGGCCTGCCGGGCGGCGTCGCTGGGCAACCGACCACCCCTCTCCGACGGTGGGGAGCCCCCCTGCCGTCGGCGCCACGCTATGGCCTGTCCCCCCTTCGCCACCATTCTGTAGAGTTTGTTGGCGATCACCGCGCCGGCGCCGTCACGTCCAGACAGGCAACGTCGTCGGCGCCGGCGGTCGGAACAGCCGCGGCACGGCCAGGCTCGGCAGCGGCGCCGTCCAGCCCTCCCGCGTCCGCAGAACGCCGGCCACGGCGTCGGCCACCCGGAACATGGCGCGCAGCAGCCCGCACCGGTTCTCTCCGGTGGGCACCTCGGTCGGCGCCCGGTGGTCGAGCATCTGCCAGACGGCGAGCAAGCCGGTCAGGACCTCGGCGGCCCGCCGGGCGAGGCGCCGCTCCCAGCGCTGCACCGTGCACGGGCTCCAGGGCACGCCCCGGGTCACGGCCGACCAGCCCACCTCCGGCTCCAGGTGCGCCCGCGCCGCCGCCTCGCGCTCGGCGGTCGGCACGGTCTGATAGGGCGTCACGAAGCAGGGGTAGTGCGTCACGGTGCAGACCGGGCAGTCGGGATTGCAGCACCGCCCGCGCCGAAGCTCCAGGTCCTCCGCGACCCCGGCCTCCCTCTCGGACAGGGTGCGCGAAAAGCTCCCCCACGCGCTCAGCGGCCCGCCACAGCCTGGGCATGGCTCCAAGGCGATCGTCCCCGCCTCGAACCGGTCCCGGTACTCCTCTGGCGTCATCGGCTCACCCAGCGCCACCCAGCAGCACTTCTGCGGCGCCCGCTGGCCCGCCACGATGCACCGGCCGTTGACCACGGCCACCTTGTCCGGCGGGACATCCTCGGGCGCCCGCCGCGCCGAGGGTAGGTGAGCGGACAGCGGTCTCTTGCACGCCGGACACAGCGCGTCTACGCTGGGCACGTGCTTCCGC
>JAKABB010000190.1 GCA_021802045.1 bacterium | reverse complement strand
TCCGATCTCCGCCGCGGGCCAGGGCCGCAGCCCCGCCAGCACGGCCACCCCTCGGGCGGGGGGAAGGTGGCGCACCAGCAGTCGCACCAGGCTGAGCGAGTCGGCGTCGGCCCAGTGCAGATCGTCCAGCAGCAGCAGCAGCGGGCGGGAGCGATCCTCACCGACCCAGCGGTGCAGGCGGTACCAGGCGGCGGCCGCCCGCTCCTCCGGAGGCATGCCCGGTATCCGGGTCAGCAACTCCGAGAAGCCGGCGCGGTCCAGGGGATGGGCCAGGAAGCCGAAGGGGAGGGTGACCTCGGTGGCCTCTCCCTGGGCGTGCACCACCTGAAAGCCGCGGGCGGCCGCCAGGGCGAGCTCCAGCACGGCCGTCTTGCCCAGGCCGGCCTCGCCCAGCACGCAGACCGTGGCCGACCGTCCCTGGCGGGCCGCGGCCAGGGCCCCGCAGACCGCGCCGACGGCGGCCTCCCGCTCGAGGAGCTCGCCCTCCCTCGCCGGCTCCGCCGCCCCCGAGGGGCCCCCGCGCGCCAGCCGCGCCCCCTGGCCCCCCCTTGCCGACATGGGGACAGGATAGCCAGGGCTGCCTAAGTTTGCGGGATTCCCCCGATGCTGGCCGCTCCCCTCGCAGCCACACTGCGGCCGTCTCCGTCCGGAGCGGACGAGGCTCACCCGGTTGATTTCAAGGTGTGGAGTTGGGCATGCGCCGCCGACCAGGGCCGACGGAGGGACCGGTGGGCCCGCCCGTCACGGCGACGCCGGCGTCGGCAAGCCGTCGCTCGGCGGGCCACCCTCTGGCGGGCCCCGGGCCCCGGGTCGCCAGGCCCGCCGTCCTGCTCCCGCCGGTGGTCGCGACGGCCGCCCGCACGGGACCGACAGGGCCGGTCCGGCGGCCGGGGACCAGCCGCTCCCGACCAACCTGAGCGAGCGTCGAGTGCTCTGCCCAGGCACGGGCACCGACCGCGACCGACGAGGGTTCCGTCAGCCACATCGATTAGGAGGCAACCCAATGAGCAGCCAACCGTCCGACCATCCCGCCCGCTCGGGCCCAGCGGCCCGAGCACGGCACCTGAGGTCCGGGCTAGCGCGGCGGGCGATCCCCGTGATGGCCGCGCTCGCGGCCGGCGCCCTGCAGCTGACGCTGGGGCCCGTGGCCCTGGCGGGCTCAGCGGGGGCGAACGTGCTCACCTGGAACGCCAGCGTGGCGGCGCTGCCCACGGCCACCGTGGACCTGGCCGCGGCCACCGGTCCGGACGGGAGGACCTACGCCATCGGGGGGAAGACCGGCAGCGGGATCACCTCGACGGTCTACGGCTACACCCCGTCGAGCAACACCTGGACGACGGTGGCCCCGCTGCCGGCCACCACCTACAACCTGGCCGCCGCCACCGGCCCGGACGGGAGGGTCTACGCCATCGGGGGGGACGCCCCCAGCACGACCAGCTCGGCGGTCTTCGCCTACACCCCGGCGAGCAACGCCTGGACGGCGGTGGCCCCGCTGCCCACCCCCTTGGACGGTCTGGCCGCCGCCACCGGCCCGGACGGGAGGGTCTACGCGATCGGGGGGTACAACGGCAACAATGTCAGCTCAGCGGTCTACGCCTACACCCCGGCCAGCAACACCTGGACCACGGTGGCCCCCCTGCCGGCCGCCACCTACAACTTGGCCGCCGCCACCGGCCCGGACGGGAGGATCTACGCCATCGGGGGGGCCACCGGCATCACACCCATCTCGACGGTCTACGCCTACACCCCGGCGAGCAACACCTGGACCGCGGTGGCCCCGCTGCCGACCGCCTTGAACGGTCTGGCCGCCGCCACCGGCCCGGACGGGAGGGTCTACGCCATCGGGGGGTCCAACGGCACCACGGTCAGCTCGACGGTCTACGCCTACACCCCATCGAGCAACACCTGGGCCACGGTGGCCTCGCTGCCGACCGCCTCGGCCAGCCTGGCCGCCGCCACCGGCTCGGACGGGAGGATCTACGCCATTGGGGGGGGGGCCAGCACCACCCCCAGCTCGTCGGTCTACGCCTACACCCCGCCCGTCGCCTCGGCGACGCAGCAGACCTCCGTGACCGTGGCCAACGGGACTCTGTCGATCACCACCGCTTCGGGGTCGGTGCCATTCGGGACCCTCGGGCCAGGGGCCTCCAGCGGGGCCATCGCGGCCGGCGCGATCGGCTACGCCAACACCCTCAACGACGGCTCGGCGTGGTCGGCCACGGTGGCGGCCACCGACCTGATGAACGGAAGCACGGCGATCCCCTTCACCGCCATGACCTACAGCCCCGGGCAGACGGTCAGCAACCAGACCAGCGGCAACCCGGCCCCCGGGACCAACTCCAGCGCCTTCTCCGGGCCGGACCCGACTCCGGGAAGCAGCTTCTCCAACCCGGTCACCCTGGTCAACGGGGCCAGCACCGCCCAGGGCTCCTTCTCCCAGACCGGCAGCACGGTCACCCTGCGCGTGCCGGCCACCGCCCAGGCTCTGACCTACGTCGGCACCCTGCAGTACACCATCACCGGCTGACACCCCCGTCCGGCGTCGGTGATCGGCCCGGGCCTCCCGGGCCGGTTGCCAACGGCCGGCGGGCCAGAGAGGACCGCGGCATGACGGCCAGCATCGACCTGCGGACGGTGCCCGCGCCGGCGGCGATCGACGCCGCCGCACGGGACTGCCCGGGGCGGCAGCTGACGGGGGCCCCGGCACCGGCAACCCGCGGACCCGACGACGGGCTCGGTCCCGGCGGGCGCGGCCCGGGCGCCGCCACCCCTCCGCCCAGCCGGCGAGCGCTGCGGGCAGAGGTTCCGGTCCCGCGCCCGGCG
>JAKABB010000063.1 GCA_021802045.1 bacterium | reverse complement strand
CCGTCGGCGTCGGTGCCGCCGTCCAGCACCCGGGGCACCGGGGTGAAGGCGGCCGCCCAGGCCAGGCGGCGGGCCTCCGCCCCCAGGTCGAGGCCGCTGCCGGCCGGGGCCCACTTGACGAAGCGGCGCCGGGCGCCCGAGCCGGCCGCGAACGTCAGGCCGCCCACCGCGTTGCGCCACACCAGCCGCAGGGCCGCGTCCCCGGCCTCCGCCCGGACCGCCGCCGGCACCGCCCGCCCCAGGCCGGCGGTGCCCGGCCCTGCGCCCGCGGTCACCGCGGGGTCGGCGCTGCCCGCCCCCGCCGCGCGCACCCTAGGGCAGCCAGATGGTCTGGATGTTGACGAACTCCCGGATCCCGAAGTGGGAGAGCTCGCGGCCGTAGCCGCTGCGCTTGACCCCCCCGAAGGGGATCCGGGCGTCGGAGTGGGTCATGCCGTTGATGAAGACCCCGCCGGTGTCCATCTGCCGGGCCAGGGCCACCCCCTGCTCCAGGTCCGCCGTCCACAGGTTGCCGCCGAGCCCGAAGGCCGAGTCGTTGGCCAGCGCCACCGCCGCCGCCGCGTCCGGCACCCGGGTCAGCGCCGCCACCGGCCCGAAGGTCTCCTCGCGGAAGACGGGCATCGCGGGCGTCACCCCGGCCAGGACGGTGGGCGCGTAGAAGCTCCCCGGGCCCTCCAGGGGGTGGCCTCCGGCGAGGACCCGGGCCCCCTGGGCCACCGAGGCCGTCACCTGCTGGTGGAGGTCGTCTAGGAGGTCGGCCCGGGCCAGGGGGCCCACCTGGGTCTCGGGGTCGGTGGGGTCGCCCACGATCAGCTCCCGGGCCGCCGCCGCGAAGCGGGCCTCGAACTCGTCAGCGACCGCCTCCACCACCAGGAAGCGCTTGGCGGCGATGCAGCTCTGGCCGGCGTTCTGGAAGCGGGCCCGGACCCCGACCCGGGCCGCGGCCTCGAGGTCGGCGTCGGCGAGGACGATGAAGGGGTCTGAGCCACCGAGCTCCAGCACCGTCTTCTTCAGGTGCCGGCCGGCGACGGCCGCGACCTGGCTGCCGGTGTCGTCGCTCCCGGTCAGGGTCACCGCGCGCACCCGGGGGTCGGCGATGATCCGGGCCACGTCGCCCCCCGGGACCAGCACGGTCCGGAAGGTGTCCTGGGGGAATCCGCCGGCGGCGAAGACCTCCTCCAGCTGCAGGGCGCAGCGCGAGACGCAGGAGGCGTGCTTCAGGAGGGCGCCGTTGCCGGCCATCAGGGCGGGCGCGGCGAAGCGCACCACCTGCCAGAAGGGGTAGTTCCAGGGCATCACGGCCAGCACGATCCCCAGCGGCTCGAAGGCCACAAAGCTCCGGGGCGAGTCGCTGGGGGCCGGCTCGTCGGCCAGGAAGCGCTCGGCGTGGTCGCCGTAGTACTCGCAGGTCACGGCGCACTTCTCGATCTCGGCCCGGGCCTCGGTCACCGGCTTGCCCATCTCGGCGGTGATGGTGGCGGCGAAGCGGTCGGCGTGCCGGCGCAGCTGCCCGGCCACGCCGCGCATCCAGGCGCGCCGCTGGGCGAACGACGCCGCGCGGCGGGACGGCTGGGCCTCGGCCATCGCGGCCAGGATGGCGTCGACCTGGGCCGGGGCGGTGGGGGCGAACTCCTCGATGACCGTCCCGGTGGCGGGGTTGATCGACTGGATGGGGCGGGCGGCGGTCACCATCGGGGGGTCCTCCTTGGGTCGTGGGCGTGGTACGGCGCGGGACCGGGCCGCTCGCGGTCAGGACCCGGGGGCGGTGGCCTGGTAGCGGACGGTGGTCCCGGGGGTCCGGGTGAGCTGCCCGCGCCCGACGAGCAGCTCCAGATGGGCAATCGTCTCAGAGACGGCCAGGGTCTGGTTGAACAGGTCAAGGTCCCCGAAGCGCCGCTGCCGGCGGGTCCAGGGCACTCGCTGGGCCACGGCGAAGGCGCTCGCCGGTCCGGCCCCGACCACCTCCCGCATCAGCGCCAGGCGGTCGGCGTGGTGGGCCAGGAGGGCGTCGACCCGGCCGGCGAGATCGGTGAAGACCGGGCCGTGGGCCGGCAGGACCTCGCTCACCGGCAGGTCGCGGACCGCGGCCAGTGAGGCCAGGAAGTCCCCCAGCGGCCGGGTCGGCCCCGGCGGCTCCAGGCCGATGGAGGGGGTGATGTGGGGGAGGATGTGGTCCCCGGCGAAGAGCAGCCCCCGGTCCCGGTCCAGCAGGCAGAGGTGTCCGCGGGTGTGCCCTGGGGTGGCCAGGACCTCCAGCAGGCGATCCCCCACCGGCAGGTGCGCCCCCTCGGTCAGGTAGACGTCGGGCCTCTCGGCGACCACGTGGGTCATCGCCGGGGGGTGGTCGCCCGCCGCCCGGGCGACCCGGACCGCTTCCGCCAGCGGCTCGGCCCCGTGCGCCTCCAGCCGGGTCAGCCACTCCGCCGAGGTCGCCTCCGGGGTGGGAGCCTCCATCCAGCGCTCCATGGACTCGCGCTCGCCGGCCCCCAGCGTCAGCACCGCCCCCGCCTGGTGGCGGATCCGCGGCGCCTGGCCGAAGTGGTCGGGATGGAGGTGGGTGACGAACATGCGCCGCACGTCGCCGACCGTGCGGCCGAGGTGGGCCAGGGACCGGGTGAGCTCGGCCCAGCTGGCCGGGTCGTCCCACCCGGCGTCGACCAGGATCGTGCCCGCGTCATCGTGGACCAGGTAGGCGTTCACCGCCTTCAGGCCATCCCCGGGCAGCGGGAGCGGGATCCGGAAGACGCCGTCCCCGACCTCCTCCGGGCCGGGGTCGCTCCAGCTCGCCGTCGCCACCGCCGCGGCCCGATCAGCCATCGACCGGACCGTCCGAGGGTGGGGTGGTGGCGGCGGCGGCGAGCTCCGGCGCTGGGGGTGCGGCGGGGCTGGGGGCGCTCCGCCGGCGCGGGCTCCGGCCGCTCAGGATCCGGCCCACCAGCGCGGTGTCCACTGGCCGGTGGCTGCGGATGCGCAGGTGGGTTTCGAGCCGGGCCCCGTCCCCGGTGATGAGCCGCAGGGGCTGCAGGGTGACCCGGTCCCGCGGGCGCAGCCGCAGGTGCTCCTCCAGCTGCCGCTGCAGGCCGGGGAGGTCGGCGTCCGGCGGCAGGTGCACCTCGATGTCGAGGCGGACCGGGACCGGGCTGGCGGTGAGCGCCGAGTTGAGGGCGGCGGCGTTGGGGATGTGGACCGCCTGCCCGTCGATCTCCAGCACGGTGTAGAAGCTGCCGATCTGCATCACCAACCCTGAGAAGTCGGTCGCCCCGAACTGCGGCGCTCCGAACAGGTAGGTGCGCAGGTGGACCCAGCTCCCGACCCGGTACGGGTGGGCGACGAGGAGGATGAACCCCGCGAACAGGTTGGCCAGCGAGGTCTGGGCGGCCACGCCGATGACCACCCCGATGACCGCGCTGCCCACCAGGAAGCCGGAGAGGTTGAGGTTGAGGGCCGAGACGATGGCCAGGCCGATGAGCAGGTAGAGGGCCCAGGTCACCGCCGGCCGCCAGGTGCCGACCGGGGCGCCGGCGGTCCCCTGGAAGGCGGCCGCGACCAGCAGGCGGATGGTGCTGATGCCGAGCAGGATCGCCACCAGGAGGGTGACCAGGGTGTCGGCCGGCTGGCCCTGCTGGTGGACCAGCCCCGCCAGCGCGTGGTGGGAGACCAGGACCGCTGCCAGGGCGATGAGGCAGGCGATGCCCGCCGCCAGCCCCCGGCGCTGGGGCCGCCGGGTCGAGGTCGTCGGTGGGGCGTGGGGTAGCACAAAGCCTCCTGGCGGGGCGGTGGACGAACGCAGCTCCCATCCTGCCAGAGCCCGCGTCCCCCGTGGACGCGGCCGACTCAGGCCTGGGCCCAGCTGGTGTCGACCAGCTCGCGCAGGTCGTGCAGGCCCGGCAGGGAGACCTGGGCCCCGGGGCGGGTGGCGGCGACGGCGCCGGCGGCGTTGGCGAAGGCCAGGAGGTCGCGGGGGCGGCGCCCGGCCGCCAGCCCCGCCGCCAGGGCGCCGACGAAGGCGTCGCCGGCGGCGGTGGCGTCGACCGCGCGCACGGTGGGGGCGGGCTCCCATCTGGGGCCCTCGGCGTCGACCACGACGGCGCCGCCCGCCCCCAGGGTGATGACCACGGTGGCCACCCCGCGCTGCCGCAGCCGGGCCCCGGCCTGGTGGGCGCCGCTCCGTCCGGCCCCGGCCGTGTCGCTCAGCCGCGCCGCCTCGGACTCGTTGACCACCAAGACGTCGATGCGGTCCAGGAGGGGGTCGAGCTCCCGGGTGGCCGGGGCCGCGTTGACCACCGCGATCGCGCCGGCGGGCCGGGGGGCGGTGAGGGCGGCGGCCACGGCGGTGAGGGGGATCTCCAGCTGCAGCACCAGGACCCCGTCGCTGGCGAGGGCGGCCAGGGCCCGCTCCACGTCGGCCCCGTCGACCGCGCCGTTGGCCCCGGGGGCGACGGCGATCTGGTTCTCGCCCTGGGGGTCGACCAGGATCAGGGCCGCCCCGGTGGGCGACCGGGGGTCGACGGTGACGCTGTCGCTGACGATCCCCTCCGCGGCCAGCCCCCGGCGCAGGCTCTGCCCAAAGGCGTCGGCGCCCACCCGTCCCACCATCCGGACCGCGGCGCCCAGCCGTCGGGCCGCCACCGCCTGGTTGGCCCCCTTGCCCCCCGGGGTGGTGCGCAAGGCCCCCCCGAGGACCGTCTCGCCCGCCTGCGGCAGCCGGTCCACCGCCAGGGTGAGGTCCATGTTGAGGCTGCCCAGCACCACCACCGGCCTCATCGGTCACCGCCCGGCGGGGGTCCGCTCCCGACCGTCACCTTCCCACCTCCCGAGCCTCTGCTCCCGCGGCCATTATCCCGGACGGGCGCTGACCGATCGTTCGGATGGCCAAATGGTCGGGGTGGAGGCAATCGTTCGTGGCTCGTAATATTGGCGGGTGCCCACCCCTGCCCAGCCCTCGGCGGCCCGGCCCGCCCGCCGCCCCCCCGCAGGGCCGGTCGAGGGTGCCCGGCAGGCGCTGCTCCAGATCGTCACCCGACTTGAGGACTACCAGCTGGCGCTCTGGCGGGACCAGGGGCTGACCCTGCGCCAGGTGGTGGCCCTGGTCCGGATCCGGGACCAGGAGGCGGTCACCGTCGGCCAGGTGGCCGGCTACCTGGCCGTCAGCCCCTCGACGGCGACCGGGCTGACCGAGCGGCTGGTGCAGCGGGGGCTGGTGCTGCGGCGGGCGCGACCGGGCGACCGCCGGGTGGTGGAGCTGGGGCTCACCCCCGCCGGGCTGGCCCTGGTGGAGCGGGTGGTCGACCCCGGTCGCACCCCGTTGCGCACCGCCCTGCGCCAGCTGCCGCCGGCGGAGGTGGCGCAGCTGGCGCTGCTGTTGCCACGGCTGGCCGAGCGGTTGCGGGCCGACGAGGCCGACGTGACGGACCCGCGGGCCCGGCCGCCGGCCGCCGGGCAGGTCCCGGGGTGAGACGCGGGGCCGCTCGGCGGCCGCCCCGGTCGCGCCGGGGGGTGAGGGTGCCCGACGCCCACTACCGCTGGGTGGCGCTCTCCAACACCACCCTGGGGATGCTGATGGCGACCATCAACAGCACCATCATCCTGATCTCCCTGCCGGCGATCTTCCGTGGCATCCACGTCAACCCGCTGGTGCCCCGGGAGACCAGCGTCTTCCTCTGGCTGGTCATGGGCTACCTGGTGGTGACCGCGACCCTGGTGGTGACCGCCGGCCGGATCTCCGACATGCTGGGGCGGGTCCGCCTCTACAACCTGGGCTTCGCGGTCTTCACCGCCGGCTCGCTCCTGCTCTTCCTGACCCAGGGCAGCGGCAACGCCGCGGCCCTGGAGATGATCGGCTTCCGGGTCATCCAGGGCGTCGGGGCCGCCTTCCTCTTCGCCAACTCCGCGGCCATCCTGACCGACGCCTTCCCGCCCGAGCAGCGCGGGCTGGCCCTCGGGCTCAACATGGTGGCGGCCATCGCCGGCTCTTTGATCGGCCTGATCCTGGGCGGCGTGCTCAGCGCCATCGACTACCACCTGGTCTTCCTGGTCAGCGTCCCGGTCGGCATCTGCGGCACCGTCTGGGCCTACCTGGCGCTGCGCGAGACGGCCACCATCACCGAGGGCCAGCGCGTCGATGTGCCCGGCAACGTGGCCTTCGCCGCCGGCCTGATCCTGCTCCTGGTCGGGATCACCTATGCCCTGCTGCCGTACGGCGGCAGCAGCATGGGCTGGGGCAACCCGCTGGTGCTGGGCATGCTGGGCGGAGGTGTCGCCCTGCTGGCGGCCTTCCTTTGGATCGAGACCCGCGTCGCCGATCCCATGTTCCGCCTGGACCTCTTCCGCAACCGCAGCTTCGCCGCCGGCAACGCCAGCGGGCTGCTGGCCTCCATCAGCCGGGGTGGCCTGCAGTTCATGCTGATCATCTGGCTGCAGGGCATCTGGCTGCCGCTGCACGGCTACTCCTTCGTCCAGACCCCGTTGTGGTCGGGCATCTACATGCTGCCGATGATGGGCGGCTTCATGCTCTGCGGCCCGCTCGCCGGCTTCCTCTCCGACCGCTTCGGGGCGCGCAGCTTCGCCACCGGGGGGATGCTGCTCAACGTCGCCGCCTTCCTGCTCCTGGCCGGCCTTCCGGCCGACTTCAGCTACCCGGCCTTCGCCCTGGTCCTGCTGATGATGGGCATCGGGATGGGGCTCTTCGCCTCGCCCAACGCCACCGCCATCATGAACGCGGTGCCGTCCCGGCACCGCGGGGTGGCCTCGGGCATGCGCGCCACCTTCCAGAACTCGGGGATGCTGATCAGCATGGGGATCTTCTTCACCATGGTGGTGACCGGTCTGGCTGGTGCCCTGCCCCCGGCCCTGCTCCACGGGCTGACCGCGGCCGGGATCCCGGCCGCCGCGGCCCGCGGGATCTCCCACCTGCCCCCGACCGCGGCGCTCTTCTCCGCCTTCCTCGGGTACAACCCGATGGCCCACCTGCTGCCGGCGCCGCTGCTGGCCCACCTGCCGGCCGCCGCGCGGGCCCGGCTCCTGGGCCGGGAGTTCTTCCCGCGGCTGATCAGCGGCGCCTTCATGACCGGGCTGCACCTGGCCTTCTACTGCGGGGCGGGCCTCTCCCTGGTGGCGGCCGGCGCGTCGCTGCTGCGAGGCCAGCGCTTCGTCCACGCCGAGGGCCGGAGCTCGGTGGGCGATGGGGGCTCGGGGCTCACGGTCGCCAGCGCCGGTGACCCCGCCCGGCACTGATCCGTTGTTGGCGCCTCCGGGGGTGGTGGCCGCCACCACCCCCGGGGCTCACCACGGCCTGCCGGCCCGCGACGGCGCCCGGCGCCGCCGCGGACCGGGTGGGTCAGACCAGACCCGGGGCCGGATGGTCGGTGGGCGCGCTGGGCGCTGACCCCTCCGACTCCTCGGGAACGACGCCGCGGTTGGCGCTGACGATGTCCTGGATCTCCTCGGTGGAGTAGCCGCTGCCCACCGCCCAGTAGAACGCCACCAGGCCGATGATCACCTCGACGACGACGTCGAGGGGGAAGACCAGGGTGGGCGTGGTCTGCGGCCCGAAGGGGCCGAGGTAGGCGATCAGCATGGTGCCGAAGATCAGGAAGATGAACCACCAGGTGCTGTGGACCGCCTTGCGTCCCTGCTCGTTGCAGAGCGCGGCCAGGACGGCGGTGAAGCCGGCCACCTCGGCCAGCTGGACGATGAAGAAGAGCGCGAAGGCCGGGTGCTGGGCCGGGGTGATGGTCCCCGGAGCGGTCAGCACGTACAGGCCCCAGCGCTGGGTGATGACCCAGACCACCAGGAAGACCGCGCCCAGGACGTACCCCTGGGTCGGCTGCAGCCAGCCCCGCCGGGGGGCGTAGTACCAGGCGAAGACCGGCAGGGCCACGAAGACGGCGGCGAAGATGGTGACCAGCGGTGCGAAGCCGGACCAGTAGACGATCAGCACCGCGGCCAGGAAGCCCAGGGGCGAGAGGATCTGGGCCGACCCCAGGCGGTAGGGACGGTGCATGCCCCCCGCCGTCTTGCGCAGGACCTGGAGCCCGACCCCGCCCATGATGTAGGTGAGGGCGGTGGCGCCGGTGATCAGCCCGACCAGGGTGTACCAGCTGGGCAGGGGGGCGAAGAAGAGGCAGCCCACCACCAGCGAGGCCAGCAGGGCGATCCAGGGGATGCGGTAGCGCTCGCTGATGGACTGGAACCACTTGGGCAGGTAGCCCACCGAGCTGAGCCCGTAGACGGTGCGGGCCGAGGTGCCCAGGTAGATGTAGCCGGTCCCGGTCGGGGAGACGAAGGCGTCGATGAGCAGGACGGTGCCGAAGGCGCCGAGCAGGCCGACGCCGGCGGACTTCAGGACCAGGTAGAAGGGCGCGTCGGTGATGGCCCCGGTGGTGGACAGCTTGGCCCAGGCGCCGGGGGCCAGGCCCAGCGCGTGCCAGTTGAGCCCCAGGGTGAAGGCCACCTGCAGCAGGGTGTAGAGGACGATGCCCGTGACCACCGAGTAGATGGTGGCCCGGGGGATGTCGCGCTGGGGGTGGGCCGCCTCCCCCCCGTAGTCCAGCGCCTGCCGGAACCCGAGGTAGGAGAAGATGATGCCGGTGGTGGAGATGGCGCCGAACATGGGCGCGATGCCCATGGGAGCCACGCCGCCGGGGAGGCCGCCGAAGTTGGAGCCGTGGCTGGCGAACACGAAGATGAGCAGGAAGGTCAAGGTGGGGATGACGAACTTCCACACCGTGATCCACTGGTTGAACTGCCCCAGGAAGCGGATGCCGAAGTAGTTGATGAAGAAGAAGAGGACCATCAGGACGATGGCCAGGAGGATGCCCTCCCCGCTCAGCACCCCGCTGCTGCCGATCAGGGCCTTGTCGTAGGTGCTGGCGTAGGTCACCACGGCCTCGGCCTCGATGGCCGGGACGCTGACCGCCGAGAGCAGGTAGGCCCAGCCGATGATGAAGCCCGTGTAGCCGCCGTGGGTGTAGTGGGGGTAGCGCACGATCGCCCCGCTGCGGGGGAGCATGCCCGAGACCTCGGCGTAGTTGAGGGCGATGAGCAGGACCAGGACCCCGCCGATGATCCACGAGAAGGCCGACGCGGGGCCGGCCACCGAGTCCGCCGCCAGGGAGGCGAAGAGCCAGCCGGAGCCGATGATCGCCCCCATCGACAGGAAGTAGAGCTGGCTGAGCGACAGGTTCCGACGAAGTCGACGGTCGGACGTCTCGAAGTCGTTTGCCACCGTGGCCATCCCTTGGTCACCTCCCAGGTCTGCTGTGGCGCCCGGACTGGCGGGCATCCCCTCTCGGGCCAACTCCCCGGCCCCGAGTTGAGCGCAGGATAGCGACCCGGACCGCCCTTGTCACGGGTGCCGGCGCGGCCCTCGCCACCGGTGGCTATAGTGCGAGGCGGTGATGGAGGAGCCCCGGACCGACCTGGCCGCGCTCGGCGAGCCCCAGGAGTTCGACCAGGTGGCGGCGGCGCTGCGGGCGGACGCCGGGGACCTGGCCACCTTCCTCGACGTGCTGGCCCTCAAGCTCGGGGATGCGCTCCCGGGCGGGGTGAGCGTCCAGCGCGAGGGGGGCCTGCTGCGCAAGAACCGGCGCGTGGCCGGGATCCGGGTGGAGATGGGGGAGAGCCGCCTCACCCTGACCCGCACCCCGAGCGGGCTCGAGGCGCTGGCCGTGCGGGTGGTCCGGGGGGTCGCCCTGAAGACCGAGCGGGTCACCCTGGACACCTGGATCGGGCTGCTGAGCGAGGGGCTGCGGGCCCGCGCCGCCGAGTCCGCCGAGGCCCGGGCCGCGCTGGCCCGGCTGGTCACCTAGGAGAGGCCGTGCCGCTGTTCCGCCGCACCTCGCCGGCCGACCGGCAGGCCGCCGCCGCCAACGCGGAGCGTGACGCCGCCAGCCAGGCCGCCCTCGAGGCCGGGGGCCTGCCCCTGCGGGCCCAGGAGCGGCTGGCGCGCCAGCGGGCCCAGGGCGGGGTCTGGACCGGGGATCTGTCGGTCGGCGAGCTCGCCGCCCTGCACCGCACCGGGTTCGAACCGGTGGGCCAGGTCATGGGCAGCTCGCTCTATCGCGTCAGCACCTTCGCCGGGCAGGGCCCCGGGGTGTGGGGCGGGGGCCTCGGCGGCTTCGGGGGGGGGATCGGCTCCCTGGCCCCCCAGGAGAACACCATGCTCACCGAGGCCCTGGCGGCGGCGCGGGCCCGGGCGATGTCGCGGCTGGTCCAGGAGACCGTCGGGCTGGAGGCGCACGGGGTGGTGGGCGTCCGGGTGCGGATGCGGGCCTACGAGTGGGGCGCCAACCTGCTGGAGTTCACCGCCATCGGCACCGCCGTCCGGCATCCCGCCGAGCCGCCCCTGCCGCGGCCCTTCACCTCCGACCTGTCCGGCCAGGAGTTCGGCAAGCTGGTGGCGGTGGGGTGGATGCCGGTGGGCCTGGTCTTCGGCGCCTCCGCGGTGCAGAGCGTGGCCATGTTCGGGGTCGGCCCGGGGATGTCGGGGTGGGCGGCCGGCGGTGTCGCGGTGAACTCCTGGGCCAACCAGGAGGTGGGCAGCTTCACCCAGGGGCAGCGGCTGGCCCAGCGCCGGGCCCGCGAGCGCCTGCTGGCCGACGCCCGCCGCCAGGGGGCCCACGGTGTCGTCGGCGTGGGCATCACCCGGCGGGTGATGGAGTTCCCCACCGGGAGCGAGTCGGTGCAGGGGCGGCTGCTGGAGTGGGTCGTGGTGGGCACCGGGGTGGTGGCCGTCACCGCTGCCCACCGGGCCCAGCGCCCGGCGATGGTGGTCCCGCTGCGCCGGCCCGGCGAGCGGCCGGAGCGGGGCCCGGCCCGGCCATGACCATTTGCCACACACCCGCGAGAGGAGGTGCGCCGCGATGACCGACAGCGCCCAGACCCCGACCGACCTGCCCGAGGACGCCCTGCGCCGCCTGCGCGAGATGAGTGGGAGCGAGGGTCACGCCGCGCTCTTCACCAGCGACCTCTCCGTCAACGAGTTCCTCCTGGTCAAGGAGGCCGGCTATGACCCGGTGGGCCTGGTGGTGGGCAGCTCCATCTACCACATCGGCGTCCAGGTCGCCCAGTACCGGCAGAACCAGGAGCTCCAGATCCTCAGCCAGGCCATGTACCAGGCCCGCGAGCTGGCCATGACCCGCATGGAGGAGGAGGCGGACGCCCTGGGGGCGGACGGCATCGTGGGGGTCCGCCTGGACATCAACCGCTACGAGTGGGGCCAGCAGCTGGCGGAGTTCATGGCCATCGGCACCGCGGTGCGCGGCCACGGCCAGCGCTTCCGCACCGCCCTCGGCAAGCCGTTCACCTCCGACCTCTCCGGCCAGGACTTCTGGACCCTGCTGCAGGCGGGCTACATGCCCCAGGGGCTGGTGATGGGCAGCTGCGTCTACCACGTGGCCCACCAGGGGATCGGGCAGTTCCTGCGCAGCGTGGGCCAGAACCAGGAGATGCCCAACTACACCCAGGCGCTCTACGACGCCCGCGAGCTGGCCATGGAGCGCATGCAGGCCGAGGCCACCGAGCTGCACGCCGCCGGCATCGTCGGGGCCCAGATCAAGGAGCAGAGCCACGGGTGGGGCAGTCACATCATCGAGTTCTTCGCGGTGGGCACGGCGGTCACCGCCACCCGCGACGACCACACCATCGCCAAGCCCTCGCTGATCCTGTCGCTCGACCAGTAGCGGTGGGGCCGGCGCGGGTGGTGCTCCTGTACGACGGCGCCTGCCCGCGCTGCTGCGGCGCGGCGGCCCTGGTGTCGCGGCTGGACCAGGGGCGGCGGGTGCGGCTGGAGCCGGTCGGCGGCGACCGGTGCCTGCCCGGGGGCCGGCGGCTGGCCTGCGCCGACCTGCGGCGGGCGGTGCACCTGGTCGACCGGCGCCAGCGGGTGTTCGCGGGCTTCGCCGCGGTGCGGCGCCTGGCCTGGGAGCTGCCCGTCCTCTGGCCGGCGCTCCCGGCCCTGTACCTCCCCGGGGTGGCGTGGGCCGGCGCGGGGCTCTACCGGCGGGTGGCCGCCACCCGGGGGCGGCGCGGGACCTGCGCCGGCGCGGCCCCATGAGCCTGGACCGGCTGCGGGTCCTCCACGACCGGGGGCCTGCCGCGGCCCACGGCGTGGCCGGCCACCCGGAGTCCCCGGCGCGGCTGGCAGCGGTCCTCGACGCCCTGGAGCGCGATCCGGACCTGGCCGGCCTGTCCCTCGCGGCCGCGGCCCCGGTGGACCCGGCCGTCGTGGGCCGGGTCCACACCGCGGCCCACATCCGCGCCATCGAGGTCGCGGCCGCAAGGGGCGGGGGCTGGATCGACACCGACACCTACTGCACCGCTGGGTCCGCCCGGGCCGCCCTGCACGCCGTCGGGGCGGCGGTCACCGGGATGGGCCAGGTGCTCGACGGCACGGCCGGCGCGGCGCTGGCGCTGGTGCGCCCGCCGGGGCACCACGCCACCGCCGACCGGGCCATGGGCTTTTGCCTCTTCAACAACGCCGCCATCGCGGTCCGCAGCGCCCAGGTGGAGTCGGGGGTGGCCCGGGTGGCGATCATCGACATCGACGTCCACCACGGCAACGGGACCCAGGACATCTTCTACGACGACCCCGCGGTGCTGTACTGCTCCCTGCACCAGTGGCCGCTGTACCCCGGCAGCGGGCTCGCCGCCGAGACCGGGGGCCAGGGGGCGCCGGGCGCCACCGTCAACTGCCCCCTGGACCCCGGCAGCGGCGACGCCGAATGGCTGGCGGCCTTCGACGCCGCGGTGGCCCCCGCGGTGCGCCAGCACCGTCCCGAGCTGCTGGTGGTCAGCGCCGGCTACGACGCCCACGCCGCCGACCCCCTGGCGGGGCTGCGGCTGTCGACCGGGGCCTACCACGCCATCGCCTTGCGGGTGGCGGCCCTGGCCGGCGAGCTGTGCGGCGGCCGCAGCCTGTGGGTGCTGGAGGGCGGGTACGACCTGCCGGCGCTGGCGGCCTCGGTCGACAACACGGTCCGGGCCCTGGCCGGGCTGCCGGCCCTGCCCGCTCCGCCACCGGCGGGGCCCCCGCCGCCGCGCTGACCGCCGGCGCCGGGCCCGCCCCGCCCACCGGGCTCGGGGGGGCGGGCGGCCCGCGCCTCGGCGTGGGTCCGCCGGGTGCCCCGGGGCCCCACGATCCCGGCAAAGTCGGTGGGGTGAACGGAGTTCGGCCAGGGGCTGACTTGTTGGGCGGACTGCCGGTATACCGGTGAGGATGGCCGCCCGGCGAGAGCCGCCCCTGGAGTCCCGGCCCGGCGGCCGGCGACACCTGGTGGTGCTGCCCATCGAGTGGGGGGAGGTGGCGAGGTTCAGCGCGGAGTTGGACCAGCACCATTGGCTGGGCCATCGGCTGGTGGGCGAGGCCGTGCGGTACGTCGCCACCGAGGACGACCGGTGGGTGGCACTGGTCGGCTTCGGCTCCGCCGCGTACCAGTGGGCCGTGCGCGACCGGCACCTCGGGTGGAGCCGGGAAGCGCAGGCGGGGCGGCTGGCCTGGGTGGTGAACAACCAGCGCTTCTGCGTGCTGCCGGCGGGGCGACGCCCGAACCTAGCCTCCCAGGTGTTGGGCCAGACCTTGCGCCGGCTCTCGGCCGACCACGCGGCGGGGTACGGGCACCCGGTGCTGGCGGTGGAGACGTTCACGGACCCCACCCGCCATCGCGGCACGTGCTATGCGGCGGCGAACTTTCGGCGGCTCGGCGAGACGGCGGGCTACCGGCGCTCGGGGGGCCGCTACCACCATCACGGGCAGCCGCAGGTGTGCTGGCTGGTGCCGCTGCGCCGGGACGCCCCGGCGATCCTCCGCGCGGCCTTCGACCATCCCGTGCGCGCCACGGCACCCACAAGGAGGCCGGCCGCCATGGTGGACCTGAACCGTGTGCGCCTCACCGGGGGCGGGAGCTTGCTGGCCCGGCTGGAGGGAGTGCCGGACTCCCGGAAGGCGCGGGGGATCCGGCACCGGCTGGGGAGCATCCTCCTGGTGGCGGCGGTGGCGCTGCTCTCGGGGGCGAACAGCTTCACCGCGATCGGGGAATGGGCCGAGGAGGCGTCCCAGGACGTGCTGGCCCGGCCGGGGACGCGGCGGAGTCCCCGGACCGGCCGACATGTCGCGCCCCATGAGGCGACCGTGCGCCGGGCGCTGCAGGCGGTGGACGTGGTGGCCCTGGACGGCGCGGTCGGGGGGTGGCTGGCGGAGGAGGTGCGCCAGGGACGGATCGCGCGGGACCAGCTGGCGGTGGCGGTGGACGGCAAGAGGGTGCGCGGCGCGCGGCAGGATGAGGGGCGGGCGCTGCCCCGGTTCGCGGCGATGGTGCATCGGGAGGGGGTGGTGGTGGCGCGACGGGCGGTGGCCCCCAGACCAACGAGATCACCGCCTTCCGCCCCCCTGCGGGAGCCGCTCGACCTCCAGGGGGTGGTGGTGACCGCCGGCGCGATGCGCACCCCGGTGGACCACGCCCGCTTCCTGGTGGAGGAGAAGGGGGCGGCCTGCGTCCAGACCTACTGACATAGCGGGGTAGTTGATGCAAGGCCGGGGTGGTCCTTGACCGAGTAGTGGATCACCATCTCGGTCCCGGGGTAGGTGGTCTCGGTGTCGTTGAGGAGCTCGCAGAGGGCGGCCAGGGCGCGGGTGCGGCGGGGTGCCGAGAGGGGGTTGAGGCAGATCTCGAGGCGGCCGTTGGCGCAGCGCAAGTCGCCGGCGGCGCGAAAGGCCTCCCGAAGCAGGGCTCGGCCCTCATCGGCGGAGCGGGCATAGAGGGGAGCCAAGAGGCGGGCGAGCGCCGACTCCGCGTTGTAGGCGCTCAGGCGCACGGCATGGGTGAGGAGCTTGCGCTCGCTCTCCAGCAGCCGGGCCTCCGGCCGCACCTGCGCGAGCGGGACCCGGTCCGGGGTGCGATCCCGCTCCGCCTCCAGGCGCCGAACCACCTCCTGTGCCGTGCTGACCTGTTGCCCGGCGGCGGCGTTGGCGATCTTGAAGCCCCGCATGGTCGGGCGCTGGGCCTCCGGGTTGGCGGCGGCGGCCACCCCGTAGGTGGCCTGGGCTTCGACCAGTCGGAGGCGGGCCTGGGCCAGCCGGCGAGCCAGCTTCGTGCGGGCGGGGTTGGGGACCAGGCGGGTGGGGTCGTCGCCCACCGCGGCGTAGGTGTCCAGGGCATCGAGCGCGAAGTGCTGCCGCCCGTACTTGAAGTAGTTCTCCTGCCGCCAGCGGGCGAACATCCGGTAGGCCACCTCGGCGGCGCTGAGATCGGCGCGGCTGG
>JAKABB010000189.1 GCA_021802045.1 bacterium | reverse complement strand
CGAACAGGCCGACATCCTGGTGGGAGTTGGTGGCATGAGCGTGGGCGACCACGATCACGTGAGGGCGACGGTGGAGCGGCTGGGACATCTCTCGTTCTGGCGGGTGGCCATGCGCCCGGGCCGCCCGATCGCCTTCGGAAGTCTGGGGTCCGCGGTGTTTCTGGGGCTGCCCGGCAATCCCGTCTCGGCCTGCGTCACCTTCATCTTGTTCGGCGCTCCCGCGGTGCTGGCGATGCAGGGGGCCGCTCACCCGGAACCGGTCACCCAGCCCGCCGAGCTCCTAGAGGACGTGGAGAAGCCGGAGGGACTGGAGACCTTCCACCGCGCGGTGCTGCGGCCCCGCGCCGGCAAGGTGCCGGGGGTCAGGCTGGCGGGCAATCAGAGCAGCGGGGCCACCCTCTCCTTGGCTCGCGCCGACTGCCTGGTCACGCTGCCCGCCCGCGGTGTGACCGTCCCGCGTGGTGCCGCCGTGGAGGTGATCCCGCTCGGCTCCTAATCGAGTCCGGGGTCGTCCCCGGCGCTGCCGGCTCCGGCCGCGGCCTGCCGCGCCGTCTCCAGCACCCGCAGCCTGCCCTCCCGGGCCAGGCCGGCCGCCGCCCGACCGGCGAGGTAGGCGGCGAGCGGTGCGTACTGCCGGGCTCCGGACGTGTGGGCGGCCTCACTCGCGAGGTCCAGCACCAGCTGCGCCTCTTCCGGCCGCAGCACCGCATCGCCGGCTCCCAGGGCCTTGAGGTAGCGGTCGAACCAGGCGTTCATGGATCTCCTCCTGAATCACGAGAGATGGCGAACCTTGCCGCTGCGTCCAGCTCCTCCGGGGTGTTGCAACCCTGAAATGATGAGCCCCGAGGGTCGAACGGTCGCCAACCATCTTCAGTGATGACCAGGGGATCGAGCAGGTAGAGGCAGCTCCGCAGCGAGGGACCTCTGTGCGCCGGCGCATCCACCGCCGCCTCCTCCAGGCGTCCGGCCGCGGCCCGACGGTACACGGCGAACAGTGGCTCCAGCCTTCCGCCCCTTTCGCAGACGACGGCCATGGCTGCCGGCCGCTCCCGGGCTCGTTCGACCATGTGCTGGGCCAGGCCCGGCTCAACCAGAGGCAGATCCGCAGCGGCCGCCAGAACCAGCTCGGTGTCAGAGGCCAGCAGACCCGCGACCAACCCTCCGAGGGGACCCCGTATCGCCGGGGCGTCCCCGACCACTCTACAGGGGAGGCCGAATGAGGTTGGACCCGCCACCAGACACCCCACCGCCAAGGGGGCGAGCAACCGGTGGACCGTCGCGATGAGCGGCGGGTCGCCGGGCGCCGGGAACGGGACGGCCGGCTTGTCGCGCCCCAGGCGGCTGCCCCTGCCTCCCGCCAGCAGCAGCAGGCTGAGGTCCTGGTTGACGGTCACCGACCCGGTTGGGACGCGGTCGCGGGGTCCAGCCTGAGCCGCTCCGGGTGGCTGTAGACGTTGGCGCTCCGCCCGCGGGCAAAACCCACCAGGGTGACGCCCAGGGTCTCAGCGGTCTGGACCGCCAAGGAGGATGGCGCCGAGATCGAGACCAGGACCTGGATCTGGGCCGCGGCCGCCTTCTGCACTATCTCGAAGCCGGCCCTTCCGCTCACCACCAGGCAGCAGTCGGAAAGGGGCAGGCGGTCCTCCAACAGGGCCCGGCCCACCAGCTTGTCGACCGCGTTGTGCCGGCCGACGTCCTCGGCCACCGCCATCTTGTCCTGCCCGAACGCGACCACTCCCGCGGCGTGGAGGCCCCCGGTCGAGGTGAAGACCGGCTGTGACTCGGCCAGCCGACCGGGGAGCCCGAGAATGTCTGAGAGCGGCCAGATGCGACGACCCAGGACCGGCGCCTGGACCCGCAGGAGCGCCTCCATGGTCGCCGATCCGCAGATCCCGCAGGCGCTGCTCGAGGGAAGAGCGCGCTGCCAGCCCAGCCTGCCCGCGGGCAGGGGCGATCGCAGGTGGACGTCGACCAGGTTCTCCGCCTCCGGGGCGGCTTCGACCGCCAGGTCTGCCGGGGGCCAGCTCTCCTGCCCGCTGGGCGCCAGCCTGACCATGGCCACGTCCGAAAGCCGCTGGATCACGCCCTCCGCGTGCAGCAGCCCGAGGCACAGCTCCAGGTCCCAGCCGGGGGTCCGCATCAGGATGGCCACGGGCGCTCCGTCCACCAGCAGCTGCAGCGGCTCCTCCCGGGCCACCTCGTCGGTGGTGGCCGAGCTGTGGCCCGCCTCCAGCCGGGTTATCTCCAGCCTCTCCTTGGGCCCCCGCGCGAGCGGGCTGGGCTCCACCATCCCCGGATCGTAGCGCCGGCGACTACTCGTCGTGCGGGCAGTTGCCGACGGGTTCGGCGTGGTGGCAGCCGCAGCGGTCCAGCGTCTCCTCGATCAGGAGCTGGCCGTCCGGGAAGTCGAGTCGCGGGCCGGGCGCGCGGTCGTCCGGCTGGACCCGCCGCGCCCGCAGCACGTAGCAGACCCGCCCGCCGCAGGCGGTGGCCGCCAGCATGTTGGGGTTGCCGGCCCGGACCAGGCGGTCGGCGGTGACGACCGAGTCCACGTGGTCGATGCGGCGGTGCCCCACCGAGGTGAAGTAGGAGCCGAGGTTGAGATCCATCGCCTGTCCCGGGTCGCCCTCCAGCGCGGACCTCACGGCTGCGGGGGTTCGCGCGGCGCCCGCCTCCGTGACCCTCCGGGTGAGCGATCCGGCGGTGTCGTCGGGCAGCACCGGGACCGTCACCTGGGCCAGCAGGGGCCCGGCATCGATTCGCTCGGCGACCCGCTGGAAGCTGATGCCCGTCTCCACCTCGCCGTTGACGATCGCCCAGTAGATCGGTTCGGGCCCG
>JAKABB010000062.1 GCA_021802045.1 bacterium | reverse complement strand
GGGGGCTGTGGTGGGCGCTGCGCCGGGCGCCCTGGGCCTGGCGCCGCCGCCGGTGGCGGCGCCGGCGCCGGCGCGCGCACCCGGTCGAGGTCGACGCCTGGGTGCAGCCCACCCCCTGGGCCCGGCTGCTCCGGCGCGATTGAGGGTTGACCCCACCCCTCCCCGGGTGGGGTAGGCTGGTGTATGGTGGAGCCATGGGGGCCACGGACCGAAGGCGGCGATCGTGATCCCGGAACGCAAGCGGGACGCGCTGCTGCGGCTGAAGACGGTCCGGGGGCACCTGGAGGGGGTCATCGCCATGATCGAGGCGGAGGCCTACTGCCCGGACGCCATGCGCCAGGTGGCGGCGCTGCAGGCCTCCCTGGAGCGGGTCAACCGCATCCTGCTCCAGAACCACCTTGAGACCTGCGTCAGCGAGGCCGTCCAGGCCGGCGGGGGTCCGGCCAAGATCGCCGAGCTGATGGCGGCCCTGCCGTTCAGCGGGGCCCTCACCGACTTCCGGGAGCGGGGAGAGCCCCTGGCCGTCCCCCCCGGGGAGCCGGCATGAGCGTCGAGACGCCGGTCGCCCCCCCAGCGGCCGGGGCCCCGGCCTCGCAGGGGCTGGAGATCGAGGGCATGACCTGCGCCTCCTGCGTGCGCCGGGTGGAGCGGGCCCTGGGGGCCGTCCCCGGGGTGACCGCGGCGGTGGTCAACCTCGCCACCCAGCGCGCCGACGTGCTGGCGGTGGGGGCGGTGCCCGCCGAGCGGCTGCTGGCGGCGGTCCGGGCCGCCGGCTACGAGGGCCGCCCGGCCCCGGCCCGTCAGGGGCTGGCCGCGGCCGCCGAGGCCCGCCGTGCCCGCCGGGCCCAGGAGCTGCGCGCGCGCCGCCGCCAGCTGGCGGTGGGAGCCCTGGGCAGCGCCCTGGTGGTGCTGCTGGCGGCCATGGGCCCGGCCCAGCGCTGGGTGGTCTTCGCCGAGCTGGCCCTGGCCGCGCCGGTGTACCTGTGGGTGGGCGCCCTCTTCCACCGCGGCGCCTGGCGCAGCGCCCGCCACGGCAGCGCCAACATGGACACCCTGGTCTCGCTGGGGGCCACGGTCGCCTTCGGGTACTCGGCGGTGGCGGCGGTCTGGCTGCCGGGCCGCCCCACCTATTTCGACGCGGCCGTCCTGATCATCACCCTGATCGCGCTGGGCAAGTACCTGGAGCTGGCCGCCCGGGGCCGGGCCGGGGCCGCCATCGAGGCCCTGGCCACCGTCCAGCCCGCCATCGCCCACCGCCTCCCCGCCGACGGCCCGGGCGAGCCCGTGGACGTGCCCGCGGAGTGGCTGCACCCGCAGGACCAGGTCCTGGTCCGCGCCGGCGAGCGCCTTCCCGCCGACGGGCGGGTGGTGGCCGGCACCGCCGCCGTCGACGAGGCCCTGGTCACCGGGGAGAGCCTGCCGGTGACCAAGGGGGTGGGGGACCCCGTGATCGGGGGCACCGTCAACGGGGCGGGCCCGCTGCGGGTCCGGCTGACCGCGACCGGCGAGGACACGGTCCTGGCCCACATCGTGCGCCTCACCGAGCGGGCCCAGGCCGAGAAGGCCCCGGTGCAGCGGTTGGCGGACCGGGTCTCCGGGGTCTTCGTCCCCGCCATCCTGGTCCTCGGCGCCGGCACCTTCGCCGGCTGGCTGCTGACCGGGCACGGCCCGGTGGCGGCGATGCTGCCGGCGGTGGCGGTCCTGGTCATCGCCTGCCCCTGCGCCCTGGGTCTGGCCACCCCGGTGGCGATCATGGTCGGCACCGGCCGGGGGGCGGAGATGGGCCTGCTGATCCGGGGCGGCGAGAGCCTGGAGCAGGTCCGCCGGCTGCGGGCCGTGGTCCTGGACAAGACCGGCACCCTCACCGAGGGCCGCCCGGAGGTGGTGACCCGGGTCGCGGTCGGTGGGGCCGACCCGGCGGCCGCCCTGCGCCTGGCGGCGGCGGTGGAGGTGGCGTCCGAGCACCCGCTGGCCCAGGCGGTGCGGCGGGCCGCCGCCGGGGTGGCCCTGCCCGAGGCCGAGGACGCCGTGGTCTCGGTGGGCGGGGGGATCGCGGCGCGGGTGGAGGGGCGCACGGTCCTGGTCGGGGCCCCGACCTGGCTGGCGGCCCAGGGGGTGCCCGGGGCCACCGGGGAGGCGCTGGCGGCCGCGGAGGCGGCGGGGGACACCGTGGTGGGGGTGGCGGTGGACGGGAGCCTGGATCTGCTCCTGGGGCTGCGGGACCGGCTCCGGCCGGCGGCGGCGGCGGGGGTGGCCCGACTGCGCCGGCTGGGGCTGACGGTGCTCCTGGCCAGTGGGGACCGGCTGCCCGTGGCCCAGCGGATCGCGGCCGAGGCCGGCATCCCGGCGGAGGCGGTGCATGCCCCCCTGGACCCCGAGGGCAAGGCCCGCCTGGTGGCGGCGGTGCGGCGCGACGTGGGCCCGGTGGCGATGGTCGGGGACGGCATCAACGACGCCCCGGCCCTGGCCCTGGCCGACGTCGGCGTCGCCGTCGGCCAGGGCAGCGCGGTGGCCCTGGCCACCGCCGCCATCACCCTGGTGCACGGGGAGGTGGGGGCCGTGGCCGACGCCATCGCCCTCTCGCGGGCCACCTGGCGGGTCATCGTCCAGAACCTGGGCTGGGCGGTGGGCTACAACCTGCTGCTGGTGCCGCTGGCGGTGGCGGGGGTGGTGCCCCCGATCCTGGCCTCCCTGGCCATGGCCCTCAGCTCGGTCACCGTGGTCGCCAACGCCCTGCGCCTGCGCCGCTTCGGGCGGCGCCGCGCCGCCGCCGCCGTCCCCGTCCCCGTCCCGTCGTCAGCCTGAGGGGCCCCGCCGATCGGGCCTGGGCCCCGCGTCACCTGGGAGGATCGCCTGTCATGACCACCTTGGACCTGGTCGCCCCGGACATCTCCTGCGAGCACTGCCAGCGCACCATCGAGGGCCGCCTGGGCCAGCTGCCCGGGGTGCAGCAGGTGGCGGTGTCGGTGCCGGAGCGGGCGGTGCACATCGAGTACGACCCGGCCGCGGTGGACGCCGCGGCGCTGCGGACGGCGCTGGTCGAGGCCGGCTACCCGCCCCGCTGAGGGCCGGCGGCCTCGTCGCCCCATCGCCGGGGGGGCGCCGTATTACCATGCTCCGGGCCCGGCGCCATTCGGCGCCGGCCCCACGCAAGGGATGGGAGGCCTGGTGGTCGAGGACAGGGAGCGGCTGGCCGGAGCGCTCGCGGCCCGCATTCGTGACGTCCCCGACTTCCCGCGTCCGGGGGTCCTCTTCAAGGACCTCACCACCCTCTTCAAGGACGCCACCGCGTTCCGGGACGCCTGCGATGCCCTGGTCGAGCAGCACCGGGAGCTGCCCATCGACCTGGTGGCGGCGATCGAGAGCCGCGGCTTCCCCGTCGGCGGGGTGCTGGCCCATCAGATGGGCGTGGGGCTGATCCCGGTCCGCAAGGCGGGCAAGCTGCCGGCCGCGACCATCTCCGCCGGCTACTCCCTGGAGTACGGGGAGGCGGTCCTGGAGATCCACCGGGACGCCATCCTGCCCGGGCAGCGGGTGCTGCTGGTGGACGACGTCCTGGCCACGGGCGGCTCCGCCGCCGCCACCATCCGCCTCATCCGCGAGCTGGGGGGCGAGGTCGTGGGCGGGGCCTTCCTGGTCGAGCTGACCTCCCTGGGCGGCCGGGCCCGGCTGGACGTTCCCGTCGTCTCCCTGGTCACCTTCTGACCGCCGCTTCCCACCCACCACCACCGGGACCCCCCATGCCTCTCCCGCCTCACGACGTGACCGACCTCGACCAGGCCGACCAGGGCCGGCGCCTCATCGACTGGGCCGCCCGGGAGATGCCCGTCCTGGGCCAGATCCGCCAGCGGTTCCAGGCGGAGCAGCCCCTGCGTGGCCTGCGGGTCGGGGGCTCGCTGCACATCACCGCCGAGACCGCCAACCTGGCCCGCACCATCGCCGCCGGCGGGGCCGACCTCAGCCTGTGCGCCAGCAACCCCCTGTCGACCCAGGACCCGGTGGCGGCCGCCCTGGCCGCCGAGGGGCTGGCGGTCTTCGCCCGCCGGGGCGAGGACCAGGCCACCTACTACGGGCACATCGCCGCGGTCCTGGACCGGCTGCCCCAGCTGACCATGGACGACGGCGCCGACCTGGTGGGGCAGCTGCACCAGGAGCGGGCGGAGCAGGCGGCGGCGGTCTGGGGCGGGACCGAGGAGACCACCACCGGGGTCATCCGGTTGCGGGCCATGGCCCGGGCCGGG
Source organism: bacterium (assembly GCA_021802045.1). Taxonomy (GTDB): domain Bacteria; phylum Chloroflexota; class Dormibacteria; order Aeolococcales; family Bog-877; genus JAKABB01. The sequence continues at coordinate 11,092 of JAKABB010000062.1, read as the reverse complement.
GTGCTGCGCTTCCCCATCATCGCCGTCAACGAGGCCCTGACCAAGCACCTCTTCGACAACCGCTACGGCACCGGGCAGTCCACCATCGACGGCCTGATCCGGGCCACCAACGTCCTGCTCGCGGGCAAGACCCTGGTGGTCTGCGGCTACGGCTGGTGCGGGCGCGGCCTGGCCAGCCGGGCCCGCGGCATGGGGGCCCACGTGGTCGTCACCGAGGTGGACCCGGTTCGGGCCCTGGAGGCGGTGATGGAGGGCTTCCGGGTGATGGCGCTGGCCGAGGTGGCCCCGCAGGCGGACATCGTCATCACCGTCACCGGCGACATCAACGTGGTCGACCGCTCCCACCTGGAGCGGTTCAAGGACGGCGTCCTGCTGGCCAACAGCGGCCACTTCAACGACGAGATCAACATCGCCGCCCTGGACGAGCTCGCCACCAAGGTCCGGGAGGTCCGGTCCCAGGTGGTGGAGTACACCCTGGCGGACGGCCGCCGGCTCCACCTGCTGGCCGAGGGGCGGCTGCTGAACCTGGCCGCCGCCGAGGGGCACCCGGCGGCGGTGATGGACATGTCATTCGCCAACCAGGCGCTGTCCCTGGAGTACATGGCCCAGCACCACGCCGCCCTGGCCCACCAGGTCCACGACGTCCCCGAGGCCCTCGACCGGGAGATCGCCCGGCTCAAGCTGGTGGCCATGGGGGTCAGCATCGACACCCTCACCCCCGAGCAGGAGGCCTACCTTGGCGCCTGGGAGTCCGGGACCCACTGACCCCGGGCCGGGGGGGCGGTGGGTGGTCCACTCCGAGCGCGCCCTCTACCGGAGCGAGTGGGTCGGACTCGGGCTGGCCGACGTCGAGCTCCCCTCGGGCCGGCGCATCGCCCACCACGTGGTGCGGGTGCCCCGGCCCGCCGTGGGGGTGGTGGTCCACGATCCGGCCCGGGGCGTCCTGATGCTGCACCGCCACCGCTTCATCGCCGACCGCTGGGTGTGGGAGATCCCGGCGGGGCGGGTGGAGGAGGGGGAGTCCCCGGCGGCGGCCGGCGCGCGGGAGGTGCTGGAGGAGACCGGCTGGCGGGTCGGCCCGCTGCGGTCGCTCTTCGAGTTCTGGCCCAGCATCGGGCTCTCCGACCAGCGCTTCCACCTCCTGCACGCCCGGGAGGCGAGCTGCGCCGGCCCGCCCTCGGACCTGGACGAGAGCGGGGCCGTGGCCTGGGTCCCCCTGGCCCGGGTGCCCGAACTCCTGCGCAGCGGGCGGGTCGCCGGGGCCCTGGGCCTGACCGGCCTCCTGTGGCTGCTCAGCTCGGGAGGGGAGCCCGCGCCGTAGCCGGCCGTCCTGGCCGACGGCGCGACGGGAGGGCCCGGGCCAGCCTCCGACGGCGCCGGGCTGCTCGGCGAAGTGCCGGGCCTGCGCCGCCGAGCATTCCGGATGCGCTGCCGACGGCTCGGGTCCGCGGGGCCCACGCCGGCGCAGCGGCGGGGCGTGCCGGACCCCTCCGGCGCCCTCTCCCGCGACAGAGCTTCTGGGAAGGTGCTTAGACTGCGGGGCAGACGCCTCCGGACAGGAGAAGGCCCGTGGTCGCAAGCGGGTGGCTTCCGGTGGGGGCGGGAGGACGCACCATGACCCGACGGACCCCCCGGCGGCTGTTCACCTCGGAGTCGGTCACCGAGGGCCACCCCGACAAGGTCGCGGACCAGGTCTCCGACGCCATCCTGGATGCCATCCTGGCCAAGGACCCCCTGGCGCGAGTGGCCTGCGAGACCGCGGTCACCACCGGCACGGTTCTGGTGATGGGCGAGATCTCCACCGACTGCTACATCGACATGCCGCGCGTCATCCGCAACACGGTGCGGGACATCGGCTACACCCGGGCCAAGTACGGGCTGGACTACGAGACCTGCGGGGTCATGCTCTGCATCGACGAGCAGTCGCCGGACATCGCCCAGGGCGTGAACACCGGCGGGGCCGGCGACCAGGGCATGATGTTCGGGTACGCCTGCGACGAGACCCCCGAGCTGATGCCGGCCCCGATCCAGTACGCCCACGCCCTGGCCCGGCAGCTGGCGGCGGCGCGCCGGCAGGGGCTGTTGCGCTGGGCCCGTCCCGACGGCAAGACCCAGGTGACCATCGAGTACGACGAGGCCGGCCGGCCCCGGCGGATCGACACCGTCGTGGTCAGCGCCCAGCACTCCGAGGACGCCCAGCCCGACGAGGTCCGGGCCGGGGTGCTGGAGCACGTGCTGCCGGCGGCGCTCCCGGCCCACCTCCTCGACCAGCGGACCACGGTGCTGGTGAACCCCACCGGGCGGTTCGTCATCGGCGGTCCCCAGGGCGACGCCGGCCTCACCGGGCGCAAGATCATCGTCGACACCTACGGCGGCGCCGCCCGCCACGGGGGCGGCGCGCTGTCGGGGAAGGACCCGACCAAGGTCGACCGCTCCGCCGCCTACGGCGCCCGCTACGTCGCCAAGAACGTGGTGGCGGCCGGGATGGCCCGGCGGGTGGAGCTGCAGGTGGCCTACGCCATCGGGGTGGTGAAGCCGATCGCGGTCACGGTCGAGACCTTCGGCACCGAGCTGGTGCCGCGCGAGCGCATCGCCGAGCTGGTCGACGAGTACTTCGACCTCTCCCCGGTCGGCATCATCCGCGAGCTCGACCTGCGCCGGCCGATCTACCGCCAGCTGGCGGCCTACGGGCACCTGGGCCGCAGCGACCTGGCGCTGCCCTGGGAGCGGACCACGCTGGCCGCCGAGCTGGCGGAGGAGGCCGGGACCGAGCCGCTCCGGCTGGACCCGCCCGGCACGGCCGCGGCCGGCTAGGCGGTCGGGGGATGGCCGGGGGCGGGGGCCAGTCGCCGGCCGTGGTGGGCGTGATCCTGGCCGGTGGCGCCGGCACCCGCCTCTGGCCCCGCTCGCGGACGGCGCGTCCCAAGCACCTCCTCCCGCTGGCCCCCGACGGGCGGACCCTGCTCCGGCACGCCTTCGAGCGCCTCCAGGGGGTGGTGGACCAGGTCTGGGTGGTGACCATCGCCAGCCAGGCGGCGGCGGTCCGGGCCGAGCTGCCCGAGCTGGGGCCCGCCGGCGGCGGCTCGGGCGACCCCATCCTGGCCGAGCCCGCGCCGCGGGGGACCGGCCCCGCCCTCGGCTGGGCGGCCCTGCGGGCCCTGGCCCTCGACCCTCAGGCCCTGATGCTGTCGGTCCACGCTGACCACCTGATGCCCGACCGCGACGAGACCCAGGCCGTGCTCGCCTCGGCCCTGGGCTGGGCGGCGGAATCCGGGGGGCTGGTGACGATCGGGGTGGTGCCGACCGAGCCCGCCACCGGCTTCGGCTACATCGAGCTGGGGGAGGAGCTGTCGCCGGGACCGCAGGGGCTGGCCCACACCGCCCACGCCGTGCGGCGGTTCGTGGAGAAGCCGGACGCCGCCGCCGCGACCCGGTTCCTCGCCGCGGGGCACTTCCGCTGGAACACCGGCCTCTTCGCCTGGCGGGCGGCGCGGCTCTGGGCCGAACTGGGGACGGCGGCGCCGGCGGCGGCGGCCGCGCTGCGGCAGGCGGTGAGCCTGGAGGCCGACCCCGGGGCCTTCGCCGCGGCCTATCGCAGCCTGGCGGCGGCGCCGGTGGAGCCGCTGGTCCTGGAGCGCAGCCGGGCCGTGGTCTGCGTCTCCGCGGCACTGCGCTGGAGCGATCTCGGCTCCTGGGCCGATCTCCACGCCGCCCTGCGCGCCGGCGGGGTCGCCGACCCCGACGGCAACGTCCTCCGCGGGGACGCGCTGGTGCTCGACAGCCAGGGCTGTCTGGTCGACGCCGCCGGCGGGCGGATGGTGGCGGCGGTGGGCTGCGACGACCTGGTGGTCATCGATGCCGGCGACGTGGTCCTGGTCTGCCCGCGCAGCCGGTCCCAGGCGGTGCGGCAGGTGGTCGACCGGCTCCGGGCCGAGGGCCGCCACACCCTGCTCTGACCGCCGCCGGCCCGGGCGCCCGGACCGGCGCGGGCGCCGCGGCCGAGGGGCCACCGGGCCCCGGCGGGCCGGGATCGGGTCGTGCGACATCGTGCTAGACTCCCGCCGAGCATTCGGTCCGGGCTCGCTCGCGGCCCGCGGGGCACGGGGCCAGGAGGGCCCACCGGGTGTCGGCGACCGGCGCAGCCGCCGCCCGGCCGGGGCGCAGGGAGAGACCGGACACACGACCACAGGAGGTGGTGCCTCGTCGTTCGCGACCGATTGGGGGGGGATGGTCCCTGCCGCCCCGTGCGCCGCCGATGCGGGTGGGCCGGTCCGGGACCGCTGACAGGTGCAGAGCGGTCGGTCCGCGCGGGCTGGCTGGCAGGTGACCCTCAGGAGGTGACGACATGATCGGATCACTGCGCTCCAGGACGATTGGAGCGGGCGTGGTGGGCGCGGCGCTGCTGCTGAGCGCATGCGGGGCCAGTCCCAGCGGCGGCCACCCGGCGGTGACCACCATCGTCTTCGCCAGCCAGGGGCTGGGACTCGAGGGCCAGGCCACCGCCCAGGCGATCAAGGGGTTCGAGAAGGCCAATCCCAGCATCAAGGTGCAGATGCTGACCCTCTCGCCCTCCTCCAACAGCGCCTACCAGCAGCTGACCCAGCGCTTCACCGCCGGCAGCCCGACCCCGGACGTGGTCACCACCGACGTCATCTGGCCGGCCACCTTCGCCAAGGCCGGATGGCTGATGCCGCTCGGTCGCTTCAACCCCAACACCGGCGCCTTCTTCTCCGGCCAGATCAAGTCCGGGCAGTACCGGGGCCAGCAGTACGCCATGCCCTGGTTCATCAACGCCGAGGGCATCTACTACCGCACCGACCTCATCCCCACGCCCCCCACCACCCCCGCGGCCTTGGTCGCGGACGCCAAGGCGGCCATGGCCAGGGACCCCAGCCTCAAGGAGGGCTTCGCCTTCGAGGGGGCCAAGTACGAGGGGGCGGTGACCGCCCTCATCAACTTCCTGGGCGGGTTCGGCGGTCAGCTGAACCTGAAGGACCTGGCCAGCCCGGCCAACGTCCAGGCCCTGACCTTCATGCGCGACACCATCACCAGGTACCACATCACCCCCGCCGCCGCCCTGGGCTGGCAGGAGCCCAACGTGCAATCGGCCTGGCTCAGCGGCCAGGCGGCCTTCGCCATGAACTGGCCATACCTCTTCCAGCTGTCCGAGGCCAGCGGCTCCTCGGTCCGCAACAAGACCGGCTGGATCCCCTTCCCCTCCAGCACTGGCACCCCGCAGGCGGCCCTGGGCGGCAGCGACCTGGCGATCAACGCCAAGACCCAGCACCCGCGCGCCGCCTGGAAGCTGATCCAGTGGCTGACCAGCCCGGCGGTGCAGACCCAGCGCGCGGTCTTCGCCGGCGACCCTCCCTCGGTGCTGGCCGCCTACACCCCCGCCCTGTACAGCAAGGCGCCCTACTTCCGCCAGGAGAAGGCCGTCTTCAAGTACGCCACCTCGCGCCCGGTGACGCCGCTCTACCCCCAGATCTCCAGCGCCCTCCAGACCGCGATCTCGGCCGCGCTGAGCGGGCAGGAGTCGCCGGCGCGGGCCCTGGCCGGGGCCCAGACCGCGGTCAACGGCATCGTGAGTGGCAGTGGTGGCTGAGGCCACCCTGCCGTGACGTCCTCCCCAGCTGACCTGTAGGCCCAAGCGCCATGTCCGTGGCTCCCTCCACGTCGGGACGGCCGGTCCCGGCCCCACCCCCGGCGGGGAGGGAAGCCCGGGCGGCCCGGCGCGAGGAGCGGCAGGGCTGGCTGCTGCTGGCGCCCGCCCTCCTGGCCCTGCTGGCGGTGGCGGCCTTCCCCCTCGGCTACAACATCTGGAACTCGTTCCACTACGTCGACCTGCTCAACCCCGGCGCGGGCCAGCCGTTCGTGGGGCTGACCAACTACCTGGCCATCGCCGCCAGCGCCACCTTCCGCGCCAGCCTGTGGGTGACGGTGCTGTTCACGGTGGTCTCGGTGGCGATCGAGGTGACCATCGGCCTGGCCCTGGCCCTGGCCCTGCACCAGCGGTTCCATGGCCGGGGGCTGGTGCGGGCGGCGATCCTCATCCCCTGGGCGGTGCCCACCGTGGTGTCCGCCCTGCTCTGGAAGACCATGTTCGACCCCCAGCAGGGGTTCGTGGACTACCTGCTGGGGCTGGCCCACCTGCCCGGGGCCCACCTGGCCTGGCTCAGCGGCGCCTGGACCACCTGGGTGGTGATCCTGGTCGCCGACGCCTGGAAGAACATGCCCTTCGTGGCGCTGGTCCTGCTGGCCGGGTTGCAGGCCATTCCCGACGACCTCTACGAGGCCGCCACCATCGACGGCGCCAACGCCTGGCAGCGGCTCTGGCGCGTGACCCTGCCCATGCTCCGCCCGGCCCTCCTGGTGGCCCTGATCTTCCGGACGCTCTCCGCCTTCCTCATCTTCGACCTGATCTACATCATCTCCGGCGGCGGCCCCGGCAACGCCACCGAGACCCTCTCCTACCTGGACTGGCACGCCTTCCTGGTCGACAGCAACTTCGGCTACGGTGGCGCGGTCTCGGTGGCCCTGATCGTCTTCTCCCTGCTGATCGCCCTCGCCTACGTGCGCCTGCTGCGCCCGGAGGTCTGAGCCCATGGCCGCCGCCGCGCCCGCGCCCGTCCGCCCCCCGGAGCCGTGGCGGGGCCGGGGCGGCCCCCGGCGGTGGCCCTGGACCCGGGGCCTCTTCTACCTGGGGGTGGGGTTCTTCGTCCTCTTCGCGCTCTTCCCCTTCTACTGGGTCTTCGCCACCTCCCTGGAGACCGCGGGCGCGTTCGCCCAGGGGACCACCGGCCTCTGGCCGTCCCACCTCACCCTGCAGAACTACGTCACCGTCTTCACCGCCGACCACTTCCTCCAGCCCCTGGCCAACAGCGCCCTGGTGGCCACGGTCACCACCGCCCTGACCCTGGTGCTGGCCTCGCTCGCCGCCTACGCGCTCTCCCGCCTGCGCCTGCGGGGCCGGGGCCTGGCGCTGGGGTTCGTCCTGGCGGTGGCGTTCTTCCCGGTGCTGGCCATGGTGGGGCCGCTGTTCTTCGTCTTCCGCGACCTGTCCCTGCTCAACACCTACGCGGCCCTGGTCCTCTCCTACCTCATCTACACCCTGCCGCTGTCGATCTGGCTCCTGACCAGCTTCTTCGGGCAGATCCCCCGGGAGGTGGAGGAGCAGGCCCTGGTCGACGGGGCCACCCGCCTCCAGGCGCTGCGCAAGGTGCTCCTGCCCCTGGCCGCCCCGGGGCTCTTCACCACCGGCATCCTCTCCTTCATCCTCTGCTGGAACGACTTCGTCTTCGCCCTCTCCTTCCTGGAGACGCCGGGCAAGTACACGGTGCCGCTGGCCATCGTCAACCTGGGCCAGAGCCAGTACCAGACCTTCTACAACCTCATCGACGCCTCGGTGGTGGTGGTGACGGTGCCCATCGCGGTGCTGGTGCTGCTGGCCCAGCGGCGGATCATCGCCGGCCTCACCGCCGGCAGCCTCAAGGGGTAGGGCCATGGCCGAGGTGACCTACGAGCGGGTGGAGAAGGACTACGGGCCCCTGCCGGTGGTGCACGACTTCAGCCTGGCGGTGGCCGACGGCGAGTTCCTGGTGGTGGTGGGGCCGTCGGGGTGCGGCAAGACCTCGATCCTGCGCATGACCGCCGGGCTGGAGACCATCACCCGCGGCGTCCTGCGCATCGGGCCCCGGGTGGTCAACGAGCTGGCGCCCCGCGACCGCGACGTGGCCATGGTCTTCCAGTCGTACGCGCTGTACCCCCACATGACGGTGTACGACAACATGGCCTTCGGCCTCAAGCTGCGCCACGTGGCCCGCGCCGAGATCGACCGCCGGGTGCGCGCGGCGGCGGAGGTCCTGGGGCTCACCCATCACATCGCCAGCAAGCCCCGCCAGCTGTCGGGCGGGGAGCGGCAGCGGGTGGCGCTGGGCCGGGCCATCGTCCGCGAGCCCCAGGTCTTCCTGCTCGACGAGCCCCTCTCCAACCTGGACGCCAAGCTGCGGGCCCAGACGCGGGTCGAGCTCCTGCGCCTCCACCGCGAGCTGGGCACCACCATGATCTACGTCACCCACGACCAGCTGGAGGCCATGACCATGGGGGACCGGATCGCGGTGGTCCGGGGGGGACGCCTGCAGCAGGCCGACTCCCCCGACGAGGTCTACCGCCACCCGGTCAACCAGTTCGTGGCGGGCTTCGTCGGCTCCCCGGCCATGAACTTCCTGGAGGTGGAGGTCGGCCCGGAGGCGGAGCCGACGCTGCGGGGGCCGGGCATCGAGCTCGCGGTCCCGGCGGATCACCCGGCCCGCGGCCGGCTGCAGCGCGGCCAGGCCCTGACGGCCGGGGTGCGCCCGGAGCACCTGCACCTGGCGCCGGCCGGGCCGGGCGAGGCGGCCCCGCTCCGCCTCCAGGGCCTGGTGGACGTGGTGGAGCCGCTGGGGGCGGAGACGTTCCTGCACTGCCGGGTCGGCGCCGCCACGGTGGTGGTGCGCCTCCCCGGCCTGCGCGCCGCCCTGCCCCGGGCCGGGGACCCGGTGTCCCTCGCGGTCGAGCCGGACGCGCTGTGCCTGTTCGACCGGGAGACCCAGGCCACCCTCTGACCGGCGGCTCCGGCCCCCCCGGGCCGGGCCCCGGGGGGGCCGCCTACAATGGCGGCGCCCGCCGGGCGCGAGCCAGCCTGCACTGCGAGGGACGATCACATGACGGCGCAGACCATCCACTTTGGCACCGACGGCTGGCGTGCGGTCGTGGCCGACGACTTCACCTACGAGAACGTGCGGGCCGTGAGCCACGGGGTGGCCGCCTACCTGGCCGCGGAGGACCCCGGGCGGCCGGTGGTGGTCGGGCACGACACCCGCTTCTGCGCCGAGCTCTTCGCCCAGGAGGTGGCCCGCGTGCTGGCCGCCCACGGTCGCCCGGTGCTGCTCCTGGACGGCCCGGCCCCGACCCAGGTGGCCGCCTGGACGGTGGTGGCCCGCCAGGCCCTGGGGGGGGTGGTGGTCACCGCCAGCCACAACCCGCCGGAGTTCAACGGGCTGAAGTACAAGCCGGGCTACGGCGGCTCGGCCTCGCCCGCGGTCGTGGCCCGCCTGGAGGAGGAGACGGCGCGGGCCCAGGCGGGGCCGGCCGGACCGGAGGTGCCGTTCGCGGCGGCGCTGGCCGACGGGCGGATCCAGATGGTCGACCCCCGCCCCGCCTACCGGGAGCAGGTGGGCCGCCTGGTCGACCTGGCGGCCATCGCCGGGGCCGGGCTGCGCATCCTGCACGATCCCATGTACGGCTCCGGCACCGGCTACGTGGCGGCCCTCCTGGAGGGGGGATCGACCACCGTGACGGCGCTCCACGGCGAGCGCAACCCGGGCTTCGGGGGGCTGCACCCCGAACCGATCCCCCCCAACCTCGACGCCGCCATGGGCCGGATCCAGGCGGGGGGCTTCGACCTCGGCATCGCCAACGACGGCGACGCCGACCGGGTGGGGATCATCGACGAGACCGGCCGCTTCGTCGACCAGCTGGAGGTGGCGACCCTCCTGCTCTGGCACCTGTGCGAGCGGCGGGGCTGGCGGGGGCCGGTGGTGCGATCCCTGACCTCGACCCGGCGGCTGGACATCCTGGGGGAGCGGTACGGCTGCCCGGTCGAGGAGATGCCGGTGGGGTTCAAGCACCTGGGGCCGCGGATGGCGGAGATCGACGCCATCCTGGGCGCGGAGGAGTCGGGGGGGTTCGGCTTCCGGGGCCACCTGCCGGAGCGCGACGGCATCCTCAGCGGGCTCTTCTTCGCCGAGATGATCGTCCAGGCGGGGCGGCCGCTCTCGGCCCTGCGCCGCGAGCTGGCGGAGCTGGTCGGGCCCCACGCCTACGCCCGCCGCGACCGGCGGTTCGACCGCGGCGGCTACGCGCAGCAGCGGCAGGCGGTCTACGACCGCCTGCGCTCCGCCCCGCCGACGGAGATCGCCGGGGAGGCGGTGGTCCGCAGCCGCACCGACGACGGCTTCAAGTTCTGGATGGCGGACGGGTCCTGGGTGCTGGCCCGGATGTCGGGCACCGAGCCGCTGATGCGGGTGTACAGCGAGGCCGACACGCCGGAGCGGGTCCGGGCCCTGCTGGACGGCCTGGAGGCCGTGGTGGGGGCGGAGGCCGCTCCCCGTGGCTGAGCCGGCGCCGGCGGCCGCCAGCTTCTCGGACCCCGAGGTCGCGCCGCAGGCCCGGCAGGTCTCCAAGCCCTGGGGCCACGAGCTGTGGTTCGCCGTGACCGCCCGCTACGTGGGCAAGATCCTGCACATCGAGGCCGGGGAGGCCCTCAGCCTGCAGTACCACGAGCGCAAGGACGAGACCATCCACGTCCTGCGGGGCACGCTGGACCTGGACCTCGACGACGACGCCGGCCAGCTGCGCACCCACCGGCTCGCGGTGGGGCACACCGCCCACATCGCGGCCGGCCGCCGGCACCGGATGCGGGCGGTGGACACCGTGGACCTCTGCGAGGTGTCGACCCCCGAACTGGAGGACCTGGTGCGCCTCGAGGACCGCTACGGGCGCGCTCCGTCCGGCCCGGCCTAGGGACGCGCCGGGGGCGTTGTCCCCACTGTCCACAGGCACAGGTGGATAACCGAACGCGCATTCGCCGGCCCCGGGGCGCCGCCGCCCAGCGGGCCCAGGCCCAGGCGGGACTGGGCCTGCCCCCGGATGGCCCCGCGCCGGACCCGCGCCCGGGGGCCGGCTGGCGGGCGCTCCCGCTGGCGGTGGTGGTCAGCGCCGGGATGGCCATGGCCCGGCCGGCGGCGGTGGGCCTGGGGCCGGCCCTGGTCCTGGACACCACGGCCGCGCTGGCCTACGTCCTCAGCGTGCGGGTCGGCGACGACCCCCTGCTCTCGCGGGCGCGCTGGGTGCGGGCCGCCCTGCCGCTGGCGGTCCTCCTGATCGGGGCGGTGGGGCTGCCCCAGCTGCGGGGGGCGGCTCTCCTCGGCGTCGGCTCCGCGGCGATGGCGGCGGCGCTGACCGCCCTGCCCTGGCTCGAGGGCCGGTGGCTGCGCGGGCCCCGGCCGGGCTGGGGGACCGCGCTGGGGGTGGCGGGGGTGGTGGTGGTGGC
>JAKABB010000005.1 GCA_021802045.1 bacterium | reverse complement strand
GCGGCCCGCGCGGCCTGCGCCTGGCGGGCGCCCTGGCCGACGGGGTGCTGCTCAACCTGGGCACCTCGCCCGCCTTCGTGCGCTGGGCGGCAGCCGAGGTCGCCGCCGGCGCTCGCGACGCCGGCCGGGACCCGGCCCGCGTCGACGTCGCGGTCTGGTGCCTGGTGGTGGTCCACGACCGCCCGGACACCGCCGCGGTCCGGGCCAGCGCCCGCCGCTCGCTGCTGGGCAGCCTGCGGACGGAGGGGGCCGGGCGGACGGTGCTCGCCCACGCCGGGCTGCCCGGACCGGAGCGCCTGGCCCTGCTGGCGCGGCTGGAGGCGGACCAGCCCGGCGAGCTGGCCGCGGCCCTGGAGGCGGGGCCCGCCTGGGAGGCTCTGGTGATCGAGGGGTCGCGGCGCCAATGCCGGCTCCGGCTGGACGCCTATCGGGAGGCCGGGGCCCGGCTCTGCGTGCTCCAGCCGCGGGCCATGCGGGCCCTGCTGGGCTGAGCAAGAGCCATCGTCGGACCGGGGCCGGATCTCGACCCCGCCTATAATCGCCCGGTGTCGGACGCCATCGCCCCCCCTCCCGGCGGGTCCTGGCCCCTGCTGGAAAGCATCGACGGGCCGGCGGCCTGCCGGGCGCTCTCGCCCGCGGAGTGCCGCGACCTCGCCGGGGAGATCCGCCAGTTCCTCATCGAGACGGTCACCCAGACCGGGGGCCACCTCGGCCCCAACCTCGGGGTGGTCGAGCTCACCCTGGCCCTGCACCGGGTCTTCGACAGCCCCACCGACGCGATCATCTTCGACACCGGCCATCAGGCCTACGTCCACAAGCTGCTGACCGCGCGCCGGACCCAGTTCCCCAGCCTGCGCCAGGCCGGAGGGCTCTCCGGCTACCCGCGGCGATCCGAGTCGCCCCACGACTGGATCGAGAACAGCCACGCGTCCACCTCGCTCAGCTACGCCCTGGGCCTGGTCCAGGCCCGCCGCCGGCAGGGGCATCCCGGCCGGGTGGTGGCGGTCATCGGCGACGGGGCCCTCACCGGGGGGATGGCCTACGAGGCGCTGAACAACATCGGGGCCCTGCGGCCCGACCTGGTCATCGTCCTCAACGACAACGGCCGCTCCTACGCCCCCACCGTGGGCGGGCTGGCCAACCACCTGGCCCGGCTCCGGCTGGACCCCCGCTACGAGGCCGCCAAGGCCGGGATCGGCGACTTCCTGTCCGGCCTGCCCCGCGTCGGCGAGCCCGCCCACGAGGTGGCCCGCCGCCTCAAGACCGGCATGAAGCAGCTGCTGGCGCCCCAGGTCGTCTTCGAGGACCTGGGCATCAAGTACTCCGGCCCCATCGACGGCCACGACCAGGTGGCGGTGGAGCGGGCCCTGGAGCTGGCCCGCCGCCTGACCGGCCCGGTCCTGGTCCACGTCACCACCGAGAAGGGCCGGGGGTACGGCCCGGCCGAGGACGACGAGATCGACAAGCTGCACTCCGTCTCGGCGGCCCCGGTGGCGGCCGTCCCCACCCGCCCGGTGGCCCGCAAGCTCTCGTACACCGACGTCTTCGGCGAGTGCCTGTGCGCCCTGGCCGAGACCGACCCCACCCTGGTGGCGATCACCGCGGCCATGGCCTCGTCCGCCGGCCTGCTGGACTTCGCCCGGCTCCATCCCGACCGGTTCTACGACGTCGGCATCGCCGAGCAGCACGCGGTGACCTTCGCCGCCGGGCTGGCGCTGGGCGGGCTCCACCCCGTGGTCTGCATCTACTCCACCTTCCTGCAGCGGGCCTTCGACCAGGTCTGCCTCGACGTGGCCCTGCACAACCTGCCGGTCACGCTGGTCCTGGACCGCGCCGGGGTGACCGGGGACGACGGCAGCTCCCACCACGGGATGTTCGACCTCACCTACCTGCGGGCGATCCCCAACCTGGTCCTGGCCACCCCCCGCGACGCGGCCGAGCTGGGGCGCCTGCTGGCCACCGCCACCGCCCATCCCGGCCCCTTCGCCCTGCGCTACCCCAAGGGGCCGGTTGCGGAGTCGGTCGTCGACCTCCGCCCGCTGCCCATCGGGCGGTGGGAGGTGGTGCGCGAGGACGGCACCGACGTCCTGCTCTGCGCCGCCGGCAAGATGGTGGCGGTGGCCGACAACGCCGCCGAGCTGCTGGCCCGCGACGGGGTGCGGGCCACGGTGGTCAACGCCCGTTTCATCAAGCCGCTGGACCCCGACCTGCCGGCGATGGCCCGCCGGCACCGGGCGCTGGTGACGGTGGAGGACAACACCGTCCGCGGCGGTCTGGGCGCGGCCGTCAGCGAGGCCCTGGCCGAGGCCGGCGTGCTGCGGCCGGTGCGGCACGTGGCCCTGCCGGACCGCTTCCTGCCGCACGGCAGCCAGGCCGAGGTGCTGGCCGACGCCGGCCTCACCGCGGAGGGGGTCCGGGACGCGGCCCGCGCCGCCCTCGACGCCTCCGCCCAGCCCGGGCGGGCGCGCCCGCCGGCCGGGGAGCGCGCGGTTGGCTGACGGCCCGCCGCCCGTCTGACGGCGGGTCCGTTGGGGGGACGGAACCGCGCGCTCCTGGTCCTGGCCGGCAGCAACGTCCTGTGGGCCGGGTCCTACGTGGCCGGCAAGGCGGTGCTGGCCACCTGGCCCTTCGCCAGCCTGAACATGCTGCGCTTCAGCATCGCCACCGTGGTGTTGGCGCCGGTGCTGTGGCGCCAGCGGCGGGCCCTGCCGCGGGGCCGGGGCGACCGCTGGCGCCTGGTCGCCATGTGCGCCATCGGCTTTGTCGCCAACAAGACCCTGGAGTACTGGGGCCTCAGCCTGACCACGGCCACCGACACCGCGCTCCTGATCGCCGCCGAGGCCCTGGCCACGGTGCTGCTGAGCGTGCTGATCCTGGGCGAGCGCCTGCGTCGCCTCGAGGTCCTGGGCCTGCTGGCGGGGGCCGTCGGCGTCGACCTGGTGGTCGCCGGCGGGCTGGGATGGCCCCAGGGGGCCACCGGCCCCGTCGCCCTGGGCAACCTCCTGGTGGTCGCCGCCCTGGGCATCGAGGCCGTCTTCACCCTGGTCGGCGCCTCGATGGTGCAGCGCTACCCGCCCCTGCTCCTGACCGCGGCCGCGGTGGCTGGCAGCCTGCTGGTGTGGTGGCCGGCCGGGCTGGCGGCCCTGGCCGCCGACCACTGGCCCGGGCTCGGCCTCGGCGGCTGGGTCGGGGCCGCCTACCTCGGGGTGATCAGCACCGCCGTGTGCTACTGGGGCTGGTTCTACGGCCTGCGCCGGGTGATGCCCGGCCGGCTGGCGCCGCTGCTCTTCATCCAGCCCCTGGTGGGCACCGCCCTGGCGGTGCTGATCCGGGGCGAGCGGCCGTCCGCCGCCACCCTGGCCGGCGGGGCCCTGATCCTCCTCGGGGTGGCCACCGTGGTGCAGCAGCGCCAGGCCCCGGCCTCCAATCCCCCGGCGGTCGCCGGCACGGCCTGACCGGCGGCTGGGCGCCCCACGCCCTGCCACGATCCTGTAACGGCTGTGGCCGCCGGCGCGGGGCGGCTATAGCCTGCTGGTGCGCGGCGGGCATGGCCCTCCCATTACATGACCCGCCCGGCGCATCCTCCTCTCCCCGCGCCGCCGGTCCCCAAGCCGGCGGACCGCCGCCGTTCCGGGTTCCCCGGAGCGGCGGTTGGTCGTTGTGGGGGCCCTGACCTCGTGGGGCCCTGGCCCGCGCTGCCCGCTCCCCCCAGCCTCCAGGCCGACGACCGCCCCAGCGCCGCTCGGACCGCGTCGCCGGCCCCGCCACCCCCCCGCTCGCCAGATCCGGGGTCCAGCGCCCACCGGCGGCGACGGGGCGGCCGTCGCGACGCCGGAGCTGGTGGGACCTGGTTGCCAGGCCCGGATCGGTGCTGACGGGGCCCGCGTTGCCGCTCCCGGACCGGGAAGAGCCGGCGCCGGACCATGACCGGTGCGCCACGTCCCCACGCGCCGCGCCTGTCACTGGCCAGGCCGAGAGCACCGCACACCGGAAGCCACGCTGACGCATCCGCACTGGCCCCCGGTGCCGACGGCCGTGCCCGGCCGCCCGGACCTGATCACCGGCGGCGCGTCGTCCACCGACCATGGCCTGGCGCGGTGCGTGACACCCGGTGGACCGGCGCCCCGGCGCCGCGACCCGGGCCGGCCCGTCATGCACGACCAGCGGTCCGTGAACGTGGGCCGTGCTGCCCCGCCCCGCGGGGACGACCCGACCGGGCGCGGCCTGACCGGCGTGTCAGGACGGTGTGCCGTGCGGGGCGGGCCCGCGAACGATGACCGGCGCGCCGCCAGGCGCCGGGCCGGGCCACCGTTGGTGCTGGTGCATGCGGCGCCTCAGGATCGTCCCCTGGGCGCCGACCACGGGATCGTGGACGAACGGCACGGAGGTCGCCAGGCCCCCGGCGGTCGCGGTCGCCAAGTCGGTGGCACCATGATTGCTCAGGAGGTCACCAACGGTCCATCATCGGCCGCGAGGTGAGCCGGGACGGACGTCACGCCACCTGACTGGCTCGCATGGCGCGCAGCCGCCGGGTGCCGGGCGGTTGGGCAGTCGCCGACCTCGTCCGGTGACGGGGACCCTGCACCGGGACCCGGCAGGGCGCAGCCGCCTCACCATGGCCTCGAGATGTTCTGGCAGGTCCCCCGGGCTGACGGTGCGGGTTCGCGACGGACGGGCGCGGCGCGCTCACTGCCATGACCGTCCCTCCCCGCCACCGGCCACCCCACCCATTCATGAAGGGGTCATGAATGGGTGGGAGAATGCCGCCGTGCGCGTGCTCCTCGTCGAAGACGACCTGAGGCTGGCGACCGTCCTGGGGCAAGGCCTGACCGAGGAGGGCTGCGCGGTCGACGTCGTCACCACTGCCGAGACGGCGGTCGCGGCCTGCATGACCACCACCTTTGACGTCATCAGCCTGGACGTCATGCTTCCGGGTCGTCAGGACGGCTTCGCGCTGTGCGCCGAACTCCGGCGCCGACGGGTCGGGGCCCCAGTCCTCATGCTGACTGCCCGTGACGCCGTCGAGGATCGCGTTCGGGGCCTGGAGGCCGGTGCCGATGACTACCTGCCCAAGCCCTTCGCCTTCCAGGAACTGCTGGCCCGCCTCCGCGCCCTCTCCCGGCGCCACCTCGCCAACCGCTCCGCGGTCCTCACCGCCGGCCTCCTGCAACTCGACACCACGGCCCGGGAGCTCACGGTGGCCGGCCGCCCTGTGCGCCTGACCAGCAAGGAGCTGGCCATCCTCGAACATCTCATGCTCCATCCCCGACAGGTGCTGAGCCGAGCCCAGATCGAGGAGCACGTCTGGAACTATGACTTCCAGGGCCAATCCAATCTCGTGGACGTGTACGTGGGACGCCTCCGCCGCAAGCTGGTCGCCGCTGGCGGCCACCAGCCGATCTCGACCCTGCGCGGGGCGGGCTACCGCTTCGACCCTGAACCGTCGTGCGTCACCGGCTCCGTCGCACCCGCGTCCGCCTAACCCTCACCTACGTCACGGCCTTCGCGGCCATGGCTGGGCTGGCTGGGGTGGCCTTCTGGCTGGCCTTTGCACACTTCGAGTACGCCGCCGTGGACAGCGGGCTCGCCGCGCAAGCCCGCCTGATCTCCGGCGGGCTCAATGTCGGCAACGGGCAGGTCAACTTCCGCGGTGACACCCCCCTGCCGGGCGAGACCAAGCGCGGGATTGCCATCGCGGCGCTCCTGGTGAGCCGCGTGGGGAAGATCATCGACCAATCGGGCAACGGAGCCGGCTCGAGCGCACTGGTCAGAGCGACTCGCGCCGGTCCGCCCCCGGGCACTCCGTTCAACCTGCCCGTGGCCGGCCGCTCTGACCGGGTCCTCGTGCTGCCGGTCGCGGGCGGTCAGGCGCTGCTGGTCCTGGCCCAGCCGATCGGCCAGCTCCAGCAGACCCTCGCCACGACTGCGATCCTGCTGGTCACCATCGTGGTCGGGCTGATCGTCTCCAACGCCGTGCTCGGCTACTGGGTGGCTGGTCGCGCCCTCCGGCCGGTGCGGGTGATGGCGGCCACCGCGCGGGACATCAGCGAGCACGACCTGGGACGACGACTCCGCCTGGAGCTGCCGCCCGGCGACGAGCTGGGTGAGTTGGGGGCCACCTTCGACGCCATGCTGGCCCGACTGGAGACGGCCTTCGATGGGCTGCGTCGCTTCACCGCCGACGCGGCGCACGAACTCCGCGCCCCGCTCACGCTGATGCGCACCCAGCTGGAGGTCACCCTGCGCCACGATCGCACCCCGGAGGACTACCGTGCCAGCCACCGGGTGGTGCTGGGAGAGATCGAGCACCTCAGCCGGATGACGGAGCAGTTGCTGCTCCTCGCTCGCGCCGACGCGGGCTCGCTGGTCGTGCAACGGCTCCCCGTCGAACCCGGGGCCTTCGTGGAGGAGGTTGTCAGCCGCTGGCAGCCCCTGGCCACCCAGCACGGCGTCCACCTGGGAGCGCATGTGAGTCCCGGGGGCGTGATGCTGGGAGATCGCGACCTCCTCCGCCGGTGCCTCGACAATCTCGTCGACAACGCGCTGCGCCACACACCATCCGGTGGGCACGTCGTGGTCGTGTCGGCCCTGGAGGGACCGTGGTGGACCCTGACGGTCGACGACACCGGTCCCGGAGTCGATCCCGCCCTCAGGCCCCACCTCTTCGAGCGGTTCGCACGGGCCGATCCGGCTCGCACGCCGCACAAGGGTGGTGCTGGTCTGGGCCTCTCCCTGTGCCACGCCATCGCCGTCGCCCACGGCGGCGGGATCGCGCTCGCGGCCTCAGCGCGCGGTGCCCGCTTCGTGGTCCATCTTCCGACCACGCCGAGCGCCGCTCCCTCTCAAGCCCGCGCGGCGCCCGGGAGCTAGTCGGGCCCACCGCCCGTGACAGCCCTGCCGCGCCAAGGGGCGTTGCCGTGCTTCATCTGAGGTTCACTTGCGCCGGCTAGCTTGCACTCCAGGATCCCGCGTAGGGGTCCAGACAACAGGAGAACGACCATGATGGACCTGCGAAAGAGAATGCTCACCGGCCTTGGCGCGCTGGCCACGGGTGGCGGACTAGTCGCCTTCGGTGGTGGAGTGATCCCGGTATCGGCGACGACCCGCGTGCCGCCCGCGGTCACTGTGACTACGGGCACCTTGAGCACCGGCGCCACGGTGGCGGGCGGCGCCAACCTGCAGAGCGGCGCCAACCTGCAGAGCGGCGCCAACCTGCAGCAGGGCGGGCCGGACGGCGCCGAGTCCACGGCCTCATCGCCCGCTGGCGCCTGACCGCGCTCGCGGCCGTGAGGGGATGGCGCGAGCCATCCCCTCACACTCCCCGGGTCCGACCCCCAACCGTCGACGCGCCGCCGCGGCTGACCCGCAGTCACCCGCTCCACCGACCACGGGGAGGGCGCTCTGATCGCGAGAGCCAGCCGGAGTCCGAAGAGGTTTGGCGAACTCTATGACCAGTACTTCCCGCAGATACACCGATACATTGCCCTCAGGGTCGGCAACCAGCAGCTGGCCCAGGACCTCACTGGCGAGGTCTTCTTCACGGCCCTGCGGTCAATGGGGCGTGACCGTCGTGTGGACCAGTCCCCCTCGGTCCGGCTCTACCGGATCGCGGTCCAGACGATCGCCGACCACAGCCGGTCCTGGGGACGGGCCGAGAGCGGGTGGGACGACGCGCCCGAGCTGGTCGGCGCCCTCCCCACCGAAGGGGGCGAGGGGACTCAGCGGATTGGCGCCAGCGACATCCGGATCCTCGTCGAGTCACTGCCTGACCAACCGCGCGTCGCCCTGACCCTGAAGTTCGGCGCGGGCCTCAGGATGGCGGCGATCGCCGCCATCCTGGACACCAGTGAAGAGGCGGCCCGGCTGCTCGTGGTCCAGGCCACCGCGACCCTGCACCAACGCCTCCGCCGGGAGTGCCGCCAGGACACGCGGGACGCGTCGGCCCATGGCTGAGCAGGCGCTCCCCCCCACCGCAGAGGCGTTGCCGGCCCGCACCTCCAGCGGTCGTGGCGCGCTCTGCGTGACCGCCGGGGCCGTGGCCCTGGCGGTTCTCAGCCTCGGCGTCAGCCTGCTCATCCTGGGCGCGATGCTGGTGACCCCAGACGCGCTGCGGGGCATCGACTTCCGCATCTTCTACGCGGCCGGCTGGGCCCTTCGCCATGGCCTCGATCCCTACCAGGGGCGTTCCCTCGCCCGGGCCTCGGTCGCGGCCATCGGAGCCGGCGCTGGCCAGACCCTCGGCGCCTTCCCGTACCTGCCCTGGGTCGGGTGGATCATGACGCCCTGGAGCCTGCTTCCCTACACCCCGGCCCTCGTCCTGTGGGAAGTGCTGAGCTGGTCGTTGGTCCTGGGAGCGGCCCGGGTCTGGGCCCGGAACCTCGGATGGCGCCGGGCCTGGCCCGTCGCCATCCTGGCCTCGGTCTCGACGACCGCCTGTCTCGGCTATCAGGTGGGGCAGTTCGACGCCATGGTGGTGGCCCTACTGGTCGCCACCGCCGTCGCCGCCGGCCGTGGCCACTGGACCGCGGCGGGCCTGGCGTCGATAGCCGCGGCCCTGCTCAAGCCCCAGGTGGCCCTCCCGCTGGCGCCGCTGCTGTGGATCTTCGCGGTCCGGGAGCGCGGGTCGCTGCGATCCGTCCTCGCCGGCCAGGCGATCGCCGTGGCGGTCCTGCTGGGCGGACCGTCGATCCTCGACCCGGGGAGGACGCGGGCCTGGCTCCAGCTGGCGCTTCACTTCTCACACGGGATTGGCCAGGGTCAGCTGGCACTGGTCGGGCTCCCGGGGTTGGTGCATCTGCTGCCCGCCTCATGGCACCCCAGTGCCGGGCCGGCCAGCCTCACCACTCTCGGCCTGGTCGGCGCGGGACTGGCCGCGATGGTCCGCGTCGTGAGTGAGCCCGTGCGGGCGGGGGACACAGACCGGGCGCGAGCCGAACGCGCCGGAGGGGGCCTGCTCCTGCCGCTCGCGATCTGGCTGCTGGTCTGCCCCTACGTCCACCCGTACGACCTCGTGGTCCTGCTTCCCCTGCTCATCCTCACCCTGGGGCCTGATGGGGTCGAGTTGCGGCGGCCCCTGCCCTGGGTGATCGTGAGCGCACTGCTTCTGGTTCCCGTGGTCTTCCCGCGCATCCCGGTGCGCGGCGGAACCGCTGCGCCGTTGACCAGCCTGATGGTGCTGGCCCTGGTGCTGTTCGCGGTGAGTCGACGGGGTGGGCACCGCCGCCGCGACGCCCGGAATCTCGGAGCCCCGGCGGCGATGGCACAGCGCGTGGAGGGGTGCTCACCTCACTCTCCAGCCTCCGGAGGCCCTCCACCGAGCCAGCCGGCACCCCAACGGAGCGCGGTCGCGGCCAACCGCTGGCCGCCCACGTGACGGAGTGCTGTGGGCGTCCCCCACTGTCTCTCACGGTCCTCTGACATGCTGTCCTCCCGTCCCAGACAGCCGCCGGCCACCCAGGGGCAGCGGCGGGCCCTGCCCTCCCTCTCCTGCGGGCCGCCTCCGCCCCCCCGGGCGCGGGCCCTGGTCTCCGACCGCCTCGGGCGGTGCCCGGGGCGTCAGGTCACGGAGCCGCTGCCCGGACGCCGGCCCCTGCTCGCGACCTTTCGGGGCAGGCGGGGTGCGCCACTCGGTGGACGGAGGGGGCTTGAGCTCACGTGCTTCAGGATCAGCCACGGGGTCCTGGAGACCAGCACGAAATGCTGGTGCACGTAGCGCGTCAACGCGGGGCTCCACAGGACGCGGGCGTGGCTGCCGGTGGAGAGCATCAGGTACTGGGCTCGGTGGAAGTAGCGCAGCCATGCACTCGCCGCCCTGGCGTCCCCCCTGGGGGTGGAGCGGTCGCCGGAGAGCACCGTCGTGGTGGCGAGGGGATCGACGATCTGCGGACAGCGGGCCGAGCTCGCGGTGTAGCGATCAACCCCGATGGTGAACTCGGGATTGTTGGTCACCACGCAGGCACCGGCCGGAACGAGGGCGTCCACGGCCGCGATCTGGGCGGCGGGGTTGCGGAGGGTCGGCAGCGACCAAGGAATCGCCGCCGCGTGATAGGCCGCGGCCGCCAGCACCACGGCGATGGTGGCGAGGACCGGGAAGGGCCGTGCCGCTGCGGCGCGGCCCGCCGTCAGACCCAGCACCAGCGCCAAGAAGGGCCCGAAGAAGGCGGGGTAGTGGTACCAGAACTCGGGCGGCCACAGCAGGCCCGCCAGGACCACCCCGGCCGCGCCCAGAGCGAAGCGCTCCAGCGGCGACGTCCCTGCTCTCGGCGGCCCATCTCCCACTCGTGGGGCCGCATCGACTGGACGGTGGGCGGCGGCGAAGACCGCCCCCACGGTGATGAGGGTCGCCGTGCACACGGCCCCGGTCAGCAGCAGAAGCTGGGGGGTCTGCGCGCCCGTCCGGAGGCCCGCCCACAGGCCGGAGAGAAACTCCAGCCGGACCGCGGCCGAGGCCCGGCTCGGTCCACGTCGGCCGAGTTGGGCGAAGACCACCTGCTGCATGAATGCCACCGGGGTCGCGACCAAGAAGGGTCCGCAGATCGCGAGAAACCCCCCGGCCACCCCGGCACTGAAGGGGATCAGGCGCTGACGCCGCCGGGGAAGGCACAGCACGACGATCACGACCACGGGGAGGATGGCCCACGCCTTCACCGTCCCGGCCACGCCGAAGGTGACCCCGGCGAGCAGAACACGCCGCCGGGACCGCGCGAGATCGTCCCCATCGAAGAGAATGACGGCCCCCAGCAGGCAGAAGAACTCGAGCGGGGGTTCCAGCATGACGGTCAAGGTGGTCAGGATCCCGTCGGGGTACAGCGCCAGCGCGAAACAGGCCACAGCCGCCACCAGGGGCGCACGGTGTCGCAGCAGCAGCCCCAGGAGCACGACATTTGCCCCCGCCACCAGCGGCATGGCGAGTCGCGCGACCACCAACGCCCTCTGCGTCCCCACCACTCGCGCGAGCTCGGCCAGAGGGGTCAGCAGAAGGGGCGCGCCGGGCGGCCCCATGAGCACGAAGGCCCCGTGGTAGGGCTGCACGCCGTGGACGATGCGCAGCGCCGCCCCGAGGTACACAGCGTCGTCGTACTGCCACAGCCCGGTCAGGAATCCGGATTGCAGCTGCGCCGCGACTCTGACCGCGACCGCCGCCAGCGCGGCTGCCCCGATGACCACGGTGATGCGCTCGCGCCGCCGGGTACTCCGCGACCCCGACCTCTGGCACGCAGCCGCCTCCGGACTCCCCGGCGTCAGGAGCCAGCCCAGGAGACGGCGCCCGCTGGTCCCTGCCCGGGCCAGGGGCATCCTGGCCCGGGCAGGGACCAGCCTCAACAGAATGGCGGAGCCCCGCTATCGCGCCAGGGGCGCTGCGTCCGCCGGCGGCGGGCCCAGCCCGTGCGCCGGTCCGGGCCTCACGCCGGGCACGAGAGCTCGCGCGGGGCTGGCGCCGCATACCCGGCCGCCGCCAGCGCCGCCTCGGTGAGCGCCACGTCGTCCCAGGGAATGCCGCTCCCCTGGAGGTACATCGTGGTCTGCCCGCCCTTGCCGGCCAGCAGCACCGTGTCGCCCGGACCGGCGGTGGCGATGGCGCTCCGGACGGCGGCGGCTCGATCGAGGATCACCTCGAATTGGTCGTCGCGCCGCCACCCCTCGGCCTCCATGCCGGCGGAGATCTCGGCGGCGATCACAGCGGGGTCCTCGTGGCGGGGATCGTCCGTGGTGAGGATGGCGTGGTCCGCCAGGCGGGCGGCGGCTCCTCCCAGCCCTGGGCGCTTCAGCGCGTCCCGGCCACCCGCGCTCCCGAAGACGACCACCAGCCGCCCCGTCGTCCAGGGGCGGAGGGTGCGCAGCACCTCTTCCAGCCCCCTGACGGTGTGCGCGAAGTCGACATAGAACTCGAAGGGCTGGCCGCGCGCGACCCTCTGCAGCCGTCCGACCACGCAGGGGATCCGACCCAGTCCCACCGCCACCTCCTTGGCGCGACCCCCCAGGGCCAGGCCGACGGAGGCGGCCGCCATCGCGTTGAGGACGTTGTGCCCGCCGGCCAGCCGCAGCTGAACTCGCGCCCGGTCTCCTCCGAACACCAGACGAAAGCTGGTCCCATCCCGCGACCCCTCCAGACCGCCGGCGCGGACATCGCCTGCCTTGGCGCCGAAGCCGAGGTGACGACCCGGCCACGCCCGTCGGAACCGGTCGAGCTCGGGGTCGTCGGCATGCGTCACCAGCGTTCCCCCCAACAGGTCGAGAAGATGGAGCTTGGCCCGCGCGTACTCCTCGAGCGAGCCGTGGAAGTCCAGGTGTTCGGGGGTGAAGTTGGTGACGACGGCCACCTCGAACGGGCACTGGTCGACTCGCTGCTGCACCAGGGCGTGGGACGTCACCTCGAGGACGCCCGCGCGGACGCCCTGCCGCAGCTGTTCGGCCAGGAACCGGTGCAGGACCGGAGCCTCAGGTGTCGTCATGTCGGTCTGGTTCCGGCGGGAGGTCCCTTCCCCGCCCAGCAATGCCACCGTGCTGAGCGCGCAGGTCTTGAGACCGAGCTCCGACAGCACCGCCGCGGTCAGGTGCGTGGTCGTCGTCTTGCCATCCGTCCCCGTGACCCCGACCAACCGCATCCGCCGTCCCGGCTCACCGAAGAGGGCCGCGGAGATGGCCCCGAGGGCGCGCCGGCTGTCGGCCACCACCGCGCACGGAGCCATCGGAACCGGCGGCGGCTCGACCACCAGGGCACGGCTTCCGGCCCGCACGGCCTCCGCGAGGTGGTCATGTCCGTCATGCACCTGCCCCCGGACGGCCACGAAGAGGTCCCCCGGCTGGACGGCCCGCGAGTCCCAGGCCAGTCCCGTGAGGGGGGGGCCTGCCGTGGGGCAGTGCCCGCCCAGACCGGCCACGCACCGTGCCAGCCGGTCCCAGGGTTGAGGGTCGAGCAGATCGACACGTCCAGGGGTCGCCATCGGTCACCTCCGACCGGCAACACTGGAGAGGCGGGGTGAACCCCGGATGAACCGGACTCCGCCGCTCTCGCCACCGGGCCACCGCCCCGTCGTCGGCCGCCCGGGCCGTGACGGTGACGGGCTGGACGCTGGCGGCGGGGCGGGCGGGCCCGCGACGGTCGATGACGGGTTTGGCTCGCGACGTCACCGGCGACCAGCGCGGGGACTCGACCCAGGCCGTGACCCGAAACGAGGAGCGTGCATGGAGCGCTGCGGGCACGCTACGGCCGGTCGCCGCAGCGGGCCGGCAGCGCCCGTGGCCTGGAACTGCGCCCGGGCCAGGCCTTGGGCCGGGCACACAGATTCCAGGCCGGGGATTCATGCCCACCCCACCATGACCTGAGGCGCCCGCGCTCCCAGAGTCGGAAGGCGACCGGCACGGACAGGGCCCCGTGCCCCGTGAGCCTTTGGGAGTTCCTGCACGATGTACATCCCGTCGTCCAGCTACCTCAGTCCCGGCGACAACGCCTGGCAGCTGACCGCCGCCACCCTGGTCGGCCTGATGTCGATCCCGGGCCTGGCGGTGCTCTACGGGGGCGTCGTCAAGCGGAAGTGGGCGGTGAGCTCGGCCATGATGGCCCTGTACGCCTTCGGCGCCGTGCTGGTGGTCTGGGTCCTGGCCGGGTTCAGCATGGGCTTCGGCCACCCCTGGATCGGCAACCTGGTGGGGCAACCCCTGCCGGTGCTGGGGGCCCTGCAGGAGGAGGGCCGGGCGGCCATCCCGCTCCTGAAGGGGCTGATGCCCGCCTTCCGCCTGCCCGCCTCGTCCCTCATCTACTTCCAGTTCGTCTTCGCCGCCATCACCCCGATCATCCTGGCCGGGGCGGTCTTCGGGCGCATGAACCTCAAGGCCTGGATGATCTTCGTCCCCCTCTGGTCGCTGCTGGTCTACAGCGTCAACGCCTTCACCATCTGGGGCGGCGGCTGGCTGGCCCAGCTGGGGGTCGTCGACTACAGCGGTGGCTACGTGATCCACGTCGCGGCCGGCATCTCCGGCTTCGTGGCGGCGCTGGTGGTCGGGCCCCGCACCCTCCAGGACCAGCGCGACTTCAAGCCCAACAACATGCTGCTGGCGGTGATGGGCGCGGGCATCCTCTGGCTGGGCTGGAACGGCTTCAACGGCGGGGACCCCTACTTCGCCAACGCCGATGCCGCCGCCGCCGTGCTCAACACCAACCTGGCCACCGCCATGGCCATGCTCACCTGGTTCTTCCTGGAGATGGGCCTCAATCGCAAGCTCTCCATCGTCGGGGCCATCAACGGCATGATCTGCGGCCTGGTGGCGATCACCCCGGCGGCGGGGTACGTCGACGGCTTCGGGGCCATCCTGATCGGGGTCGCGGGCAGCGCCCTGCCCTGGTTCACCATGAACCGGATGAGCGGCGTCTGGCCCTTCCGCAAGGCCGACGACACCCTGGGCGTGATCCACACCCACTACCTGGCGGGCGCGATCGGCGGGGTGATGGTGGGCCTCGTCGCCAACCCCGCCATGCTGGTCTACCTGGGGGCCCACGGGAGCGCCGGGGCCAGCGTCAGCGGGCTGCTGTACGGCAACCCCCACCAGCTCCTGGTGCAGGTGCTGGGCCTGGCGGTGGTCACCGCCTACGACGGGCTGGCCACCTGGGGCATCCTCAAGCTGATCGCCCTCTTCGTGCCCCTGCGCATGTCCGAGCGCGAGCTGGAGGGGGGCGACCGGGCGATCTTCGACGAGGAGGTCTTCGAACTGCACCACCCGATCCCGGTGCCGGAACCGCTGCCCCCGGCCGGGGGCCGCGGGAAGCACTCCGCGCCCGCCCTGGGCGGATGAGGGTCCCCGCCCGGCCGCCGCGCCCGCCCGGCCGCGGGGCCGGGCGGGCGGCTCAGGCCAGCGGAGTGGCGCCGGGCTCGATCGGCGCCGGCAGGCGGGTCGAGCCCATCAGCCAGCGGTCGACGGCGGCGGCGCACGAGCGGCCCTCGGCGATCGCCCACACCACCAGGCTCTGCCCCCGACCCATGTCACCGCAGACGAAGACCCCCGGGCTGGCGGCGGAGAAGTCGGCCTGCCGGGCCACCGGCCCCTGGGGCCGGAGCTCGAGCTGGAGCCGGGCCACCAGGCCCTCCGGTTCGGGACCGGCGAAGCCCAGGGCCAGCAGCACCAGGTCCGCGGGCAGCCGGGTGGCCGGGCCCGGGGCCGCGCCCGGGGCCGGGGCCAGCTGGAGCCCGGCCACCCGGCCGGCGCCGTCGCCGAGGAAGCGCTCGGTGCTCACCGCGAAGAGCCGCACCCCCCCCTCCTCGTGCGCCGCCGAGGTGCGCAGCCGCAGCGGCCAGAGCGGCCAGGGGGTGCTGGCGTCCCGGTCGTCGGGAGGGCGGGGCATGATCTCCAGCTGGTGCACCGAGACGGCCCCCTGGCGGTGGGCGGTGCCCAGGCAGTCGGCGCCGGTGTCGCCCCCGCCGATGATCACCACCCGGCGACCCCGGGCCGAGATCGGGGACCGCGCCAGGTCGCCCTCCTGGACCCGGTTGGCCAGGGGCAGGTACTCCATGGCCTGGTGGATGCCGGCCAGCTCCCGCCCGGGCACCGCCAGGTCGCGGGGCCGGGGGGCGCCCGCGGCCAGGACCAGGGCGTCGACTCGGGCGCGGAGCGCCCGCGGGTCGAGCTCGGGCCCCACCTCCACCCCGGTCTCGAAGCGCACCCCCTCGGCCCGGAGCTGGTCGAGGCGCCGCTCCAGCACCCACTTCTCCAGCTTGAAGGCGGGGATGCCGTAGCGCAGCAGCCCGCCGGCGCGGTCCGCCCGCTCGTACACCACCACCTCGTGCCCGGCCCGCACCAGCTGCTGGGCCGCGGCCAGGCCGGCGGGGCCGGACCCCACCACCGCCACCCGGCGGCCGGTGGGGGGAGCCGGCGCGGCCGGGACGACCCAGCCGGCGGCGAAGGCCCGCTCGGCGATCTCCTCCTCGATGTGCTCGATGGTGACCGGGTGGTCGGCGATCGCCAGCACGCAGGCCGCCTCGCACGGCGCGGGGCAGAGCCGGCCGGTGAACTCGGGGAAGTTGTTGGTGGCGTGGAGGCGGTCGGCGGCCTCGCGCCAGCGGCCCCGCCACACCAGGTCGTTCCACTCCGGGATGACGTTGCCCAAAGGGCAGGCCCGGTGGCAGAAGGGCACCCCGCAGTCCATGCAGCGGGCGGCCTGGGCCCGGACCGCCTCCGGGGCCATGCGGTCGTGGACCTGGCGCCAGTCCCGCACCCGCAGGGGCACGGGGCGCCGCGGCGGCGGACGGCGGGGGTGCTGGCGGAAGCCGGTGGGGTCAGCCATCGGCCGCCACCGCCAGGGGCGCCGGCGGCGCCGGCGGCAGCCGCTGCAGCTCGGTGGGCATCACCTTGACCATCCGCTCCAGGCCGCCCGCCAGCACGCGGGCCGCCACCGGCGAGCCGGTCAGCTGGTGGTGGCGCTGCAGCAGCGCCCGCAGCCACTCCGCGTCCTCGGCCGGGGGCGGCCCGAGCCCGACCAGGCCCAGGTTGCAGCGCTGTCCGAAGGTCCCGTCGGCGTCGAGGACGAAGGCCGCGCCGCCGGACATGCCGGCGGCGAAGTTGCGCCCGGTGGGGCCCAGCACCACCACCCGCCCCCCGGTCATGTACTCGCAGCCGTGGTTGCCCACCCCCTCCACCACCGCGGTGGCCCCCGAGTTGCGCACGGCGAAGCGCTCCCCCGCCCGGCCGCGCACGAACAGCTCACCGGCGGTGGCGCCGTAGAGCGCCACGTTGCCGGCGATCACGTTGGCCTCGGCCGCGAAGCGCGACTCCGGCGGCGGGCACAGGATCAGCCGGCCCCCCGACAGCCCCTTGCCCACGTAGTCGTTGGCGTCGCCCGTCAGCCGCAGGGTGATGCCGGGTGGCAGGAAGGCCCCGAAGCTCTGGCCGGCCGACCCGCGGCAGTGGAGCCGTACGGTGTCCGCCGCCAGCCCGGCGCCGCCGTGGCGGCGGGTGACCTCGTAGCCGAGGCGGGTGCCGACGGCGCGGTCGGCGTTGCTGACGGGCAGGCTGAGCTCCACCGGGTCGCCCCGCTCCAGCGCCGGCCGGCAGCCCTCCAGCAGGCGCTCGTCGAAGGCCCCGGCCAGCTTGTGGTCCTGCCCGGTGGTCCGCCGCCGGGGGGCACCCGCCGGCAGCGGCGGCCGGACCAGGAGCGCCGAGAGGTCCAGCGACGACGCCTTCCAGTGCCCGGCGGCGGGGACCGCCTCCAGGAGCTCCACCCGTCCGATGGCCTCGTCGAGGGTGCGCAGGCCCAGGGCGGCCAGGTGCTCGCGCACCTCTTCGGCCACGTACTCGAAGAAGGTCTCCACGAACTCCGGGCGGCCGGTGAAGCGGCGGCGCAGCTCGGGGTCCTGGGTGGCGATCCCCACCGGGCAGGTGTTGAGGTGGCAGACCCGCATCATCACGCAGCCCGAGACCACCAGGGCGGCGGTGGCGAAGCCGTACTCCTCGGCCCCCAGGAGGGCGGCCACCACCACGTCGCGCCCGGTGCGCAGCTGGCCGTCCACCTGCACCGTCACCCGGTCCCGCAGCCCGTTGGCCAGCAGGGTCTGCTGGGTCTCGGCCAGGCCCAGCTCCCAGGGTGCCCCGGCGTGCTTCAGCGAGGTGAGCGGCGCGGCCCCGGTCCCCCCGTCCCCCCCGGAGATGAGGATGACGTCGGCCCTCGCCTTGGCCACGCCGGCGGCGACGGTGCCCACTCCCACCTGGGAGACCAGCTTGACGTGGACCCGGGCCCGGGGGTTGGCGCTCTTGAGGTCCAGGACCAGCTGGGCCAGGTCCTCGATGGAGTAGATGTCGTGGTGGGGGGCGGGGGAGATGAGCGCGACGCCCGGGGTCGAGTGGCGCGTGCGGGCGATCCAGGGGTAGACCTTGTGCCCCGGGAGCTGCCCGCCCTCGCCCGGCTTGGCCCCCTGGGCGATCTTGATCTGGAGGTCGTCGGCGCCCACCAGGTAGACGCTGGTCACGCCGAAGCGGGCCGAGGCCACCTGGCGGACGCGGCTGCGCCGGGAGTCACCGCCCTCGTCGTCCCGGTCCCGCTCGGGGTCCTCGCCGCCCTCGCCGGAGTTCGACCGGGCCCCGATGCGGTTCATGGCGACGGCCAAGGTCTCGTGGGCCTCGGCGGAGATGGAACCGTAGGACATGGCCCCGGTGGCGAAGCGGCGCATGATCGCCGGGGCCGGCTCGACCTGGTCCAGGGGCACCGGCGGCCGCTCCCCGGTGCGGAGCCGCAGCAGGCCGCGCAGGGTGACCAGCCCGCCGGAGGGCTGGTCGATGCCCTGGGTGTAGGCCCGGAAGATGTCGCGCCGCCGGGAGCGGGTGGCGTGCTGGAGGCGGAAGACCGTCTCGGGGTCGAAGAGGTGCACCTCGCCGTCCCGGCGCCACTGGTACTCCCCCGAGCCCGGGCCGATCCCCACCGGCGCCCGGGCGGGCTCACCGGGGTACGCCGTCCGGTGGCGGGCCGCGACCTCCGCGGCCAGGACGTCCAGCCCCACCCCGCCCAGGCGGCGGGGGGTGTCGGAGAAGTAGGCGTCGACCACCGCGTCGGCCAGCCCCAGCACCTCGAAGACCTGGGCCCCGGTGTAGGAGGCGAGGGTGGAGATGCCCATCTTGGACATCACCTTGAGCACGCCCTTGCCCGCCGCCTGCACGTAGTTGCGCACCGCCAGGGACGCCGGGACCCCCTCCAGCTCGCCATCGGCAGCCAGCCGGGCCACGCTCTGCAGGGCCAGGTAGGGATGGACCGCCCCCGCCCCGTAGCCGAGGAGCAGGGCCAGGTGGTGCACCTCGCGCACGTCCCCGGCCTCCACCACCAGGCCGACCCGGGTGCGGGTCCGCTGCTGGACCAGGTGGTGATGCACC
This sequence comes from bacterium, assembly GCA_021802045.1. Lineage (GTDB taxonomy): Bacteria > Chloroflexota > Dormibacteria > Aeolococcales > Bog-877 > JAKABB01. Next base: position 42,875 of record JAKABB010000005.1, on the reverse strand, counting down.
GCCGCGGTCAGCAGCAGCGAGGGGATCGGGGCCAGCTCCGCGCTGTGGCGCCGGTCGGAGAGCACCAGGATGCCGGCGCCACCGGCGATGGCCGCGCTGGCCCGCTCCCCGACCTCGGCCAGGGCCCGGCCCAGCCCCCGGCCGCCCTGGGCCACGGGGAAGAGACCGTCGATGACCACCGCCCGGAGGTGGGGGCCCTCGGCGTGGTCGGGCAGGGCCTGGAGTCGGGCCAGCTCCGGTCCGGTCAGGACCGGGTAGGGCACCACCACCTGGCGGCAGGACCCGGGCCCGGGGGCCAGGAGGTTGCCCTCCGGCCCCAGGGTCCCGGCGACGGAGGTGACCAGCTCCTCCCAGAGGGCGTCGAGGGGCGGGTTGGTGACCTGGGCGAAGCCCTGGGTGAAGTAGTCGAAGAGCAGCCGCGGGCGGGTGGAGAGCACCGCCGGCGGGGTGTCGGAGCCCATCGACCCGACCGGTTCGGCCCCGGTCGCGGCCATGGGCCGCAGGACCAGGCGCAGCTCCTCCTCGCCGTAGCCGAAGAGCGCCTGGTCCCGGGCCAGGGCCCTCTCGTCGCCGGGTGGCTCGGTGGCCGGCGCCGACGGGTCCAGGCGGAGCAGGCCGGCGTCCAGCCAGGCCTGGTAGGGCGCGCTCGCAGCCAGCTCGGCCTTGATCTCCTCATCGGGCACCAGCCGGCCGGTGGCGGTGTCCACCAGCAGCATCCGGCCCGGCTGGAGGGCCCCCTTCTCCACCACCCGCCCCGGGGCGACGTCCAGCACCCCCACCTCGGAGGCCAGCACCAGCAGGCCGTCATCGGTGCGCCACCACCGGGCCGGGCGCAGGCCGTTGCGATCGACCACGGCGCCGGCCACGGTGCCGTCGGTGAAGCCGATCGCCGCCGGACCGTCCCAGGGCTCCATCAGGCAGGCGTGGTACTGGAAGAAGGCCCGCCGGGCCGGGCTCATGGTGTCGTCGTGCTCCCAGGCCTCGGGCACCATCATGCAGAGCGCGTGGGGCAGGGACCGGCCCGCCAGGGTCAGCAGCTCCACCACCTCGTCGAAGGACGCGGAGTCGGAGGCCCCAGCGGTGAGGACGGGCAGGGCCCGCTCCAGCCCGGGCAGGGCGTCGCTGGCGAGCAGGGCCTCGCGGGCCCGCATCCACCCCCGGTTCCCGCGCACGGTGTTGATCTCCCCGTTGTGGGCGATCAGGCGGAAGGGGTGGGCCAGGGGCCAGGAGGGGAAGGTGTTGGTGGAGAAGCGCGAGTGGACCAGGGCCAGGGCCGAGGTCAGGCGGGGATCGGCGAGGTCGGGATAGAACTGCTGCAGCTGGGGCGCGGTGAGCATCCCCTTGTAGACCAGGGTCCGGCTGGAGAGGCTGGGGAAGTAGGCCCCCTCGACCTCGCGCTCCACCCGCTTGCGCACCACGAAGGCCCGGCGCTCCAGGTCCAGGCCGGCCAGCCCGGGCGCGTGCAGGAAGAGCTGGTGGAAGGCCGGGGCCGCGGCCAGGGCCGCCGCCCCCACGCCCTCGGGCCGCACCGGCACCTCCCGCCAGCCCAGGGCGACGCAGCCCTCACCGGCGGCGATGGCCTCGACGGCCGCGCGCGCCGCCGCGATCCGCCGGGCCTCCCGCGGGAGGAAGGCGATGCCGGTGGCGTAGGCGCCCCGGGGGGGCAGATCGACGCCGGCCACGGCCCGCAGGAAGGCGTCCGGCGTCTGGACCAGGATCCCGGCCCCGTCGCCGGTGGCGGGGTCGTGGCCGGACGCCCCCCGGTGCTCCAGACGGCGCAGCACCTGCAGGCCCTGGCGGACCACCGCGTGGTCGGCGGCCCCGGAGATGCGCACCACCAGGCCCAGGCCGCAGGCGTCGTGCTCCAGGTCACCCCGATAGAGGGTGCGCGCCAACGCCGGTCCCTCGTCCATCGGGAGATGCTAGCGAAGTGCCGCCGACGCCCCGGGCCGGGGGGACGCGGCGGCGGGCGGAACGCCGGGGAGGCCGGCCGCTGGGGGCCGGCCGGCGGCGCCTGGGGTGGTGGCGGGGCGCCACCGCGGCGTTGGCGTCGACGGGGACATGGCAGACCTGGAGTGGACGGTGGTCACGGTGCGGCCGGCCCTGGGGCAGGGGCGTCGGCCCGCTGCCCAGGGAGCCGCTGGGGACACGGCCTGGGGCCCCAACCGGGCCGGGGCCGTGAGGCCCCGGCCCGGGCCGGAGGGGCGATCAGGCGTCGGCGTACAGGAAGAACTCGTAGGGGTGCGGGCGCAGGCGGATCGGGTCCACCTCGCGCTCCCGCTTGTAGGCGATCCAGGTGGCGATCACGTCCGGGGTGAAGACATCCCCCTCCAGCAGGAAGGCGTGGTCGCCCTCCAGGGCCCGCAGCACCTCGTCCAGGCTGCCGGGGAGGTCCCGCACCCGCTGGGCCGCCTCGTTCTCCGCCTCGTAGAGGTCGATCTCCATCGGCTCGGGGGGCTCGATCTTGCGCCGGATGCCGTCCACTCCGGCCATCAGCATGGCCGCGAAGGCGAGGTAGGGGTTGGCGGTGGGGTCCGGCGAGCGGAACTCCAGCCGGCGCAGGGCGGGCTTGTCACTGTAGGTCGGGATGCGGATGCAGGCCGAGCGGTTGCGGGCGCTGTAGGCCAGCTTGATCGGCGCCTCGTAGCCCGGGACCAGCCGCCGGTAGCTGTTGGTGGTGGGCGCGGACAGGGCCAGCAGGGCCGGCGCGTGGGCCAGCAGCCCCCCGATGTACCAGCGGGCGAGGTCGCTGAGCAGGGCGTAGCCCTTGGCGTCGAAGAACAGCGGGGTGCCGTCCTTCCACAGCGACTGGTGGGTGTGCATGCCGCTGCCGTTGTCGCCGAAGAGCGGCTTGGGCATGAAGGTCGCCGTGAAGCCGCGCTGGTAGCAGACGTTCTTGACGATGTACTTGAAGGTCTGCACCCGATCGGCGGTCAGGGCCAGGGTGTCGTAGCGCATGTCGATCTCGGTCTGACCGGCCGTGCCCACCTCGTGGTGATGCACCTCCACGTCGATCCCGGCCTCGATCAGGGCCAGGGTGATCTCGCTGCGCAGGTCCTGCAGCTTGTCCACCGGCGGCACCGGGAAGTACCCCTCCTTCTGCCGCGGGCGGAACCCCTGGTTGGGGCTGCCGTTCTGGCCCGAGTTCCAGATCCCCTCGATCGAGTCCACGTGGTAGTAGCCCTCATGGACGTTCTGGTCGAAGCGGATGGAGTTGAAGATGTAGAACTCGAGCTCGGGGCCCCAGTAGCTGGTGTCGGCGATGCCGGTGCTGCGCAGGAAAGCCTCCGCCTTGTCGGCCACGTGACGCGGGTCCCGGGTGTAGCGCTCCCCGGTGGTGGGGTCGACGACGTCGCAGATGAGCGCCAGCGTGGGCACCTGCAGCACCGGGTCGACGAACGCCGTCCGGGGATCCGGCCGCAGCAGCATGTCGCTCTCGTGGATGGCCTGGAAGCCCCGGATGCTGCTGCCATCGAAACCGATGCCGTCGCGGAAGAGGCCCTCACTCAGCTCGGTCAAGGGCACGCTGAAGTGCTGCCACTGCCCGGGCAGGTCGGTGAAGCGGAAGTCGACGATCCGCACGCCCTGCTCGCGGGCGTAGGAGATCACCGCCTTGGGGTCGGACCGGGACTCGACGGACAGGTACTCGTCGATCGCCATGGGGCACCTCCCGGGCGTCGCGCCACCGCCATCCCGAGGTGCGCGGGTCCTGGACCTCGGTGCTTCCACCGTAGCGCCCGCCCTGGCGGCAAACCTCGTGCAGCTCCGCCTAATGCGAGACCACCAAGTTCGTGTGGTTCACACAGGAACGTGCCCTCAGGCGCAGCCGGCTAGGCCCCCTCGGCTGGTGGGACCAGGCCGTCGATGAGGGCCCGGGCCGCGCCCTTGTCCTTGAAGTACACCCGGTTGGCCTCGGTGTAGGGTCCCCACTCCGCGGGGAGGTCCTCCTCGGCGTAGATGGCGTCGACCGGGCAGGGATCGACGCAGGCGCCGCAGTCGATGCACTCATCGGGATCGATGAAGAGCATGCGGTCCTCGTCGGCGCCGATGATGCAGTCCACGGGGCAGACCTCGACGCAGGACTTGTCCTTGACATCGACACAGGTCTGACCGATCACGTAGGTCATGGAAGGTGGCTCCTCACAGCGCCGGGCTCCCCCGCGGACCAGATCCGCAACGGGCCCAGAACCGCATGGATGGTAGCAGAGGGGGTGTGGCCGCCCGACCGGCCGCGGTCAGGTCCAGCGGCCGGCGCGCCGGGGAGCCGGGAGGGACGGCGCCGGGGCCCACGCCACCACCAGCCGGGGCCCGCTGACAGCGATCCCGTCCCCGGTCCGACAGTGGGGCCGGGTCCTCAGCGCGCCCCCGGCCCCGATCACGGTGACCTCCGGGCAGATGCGGATGGTGGGCGCCCGCCCCCCCGTGGTGGTCACCGTGGAGCCCAATAGCACCAGGGCGCTGAGCAGGACGCGGGCCGCCCGCCAGCCCCCCTGGGCCCTGGATCGCGCACGCCGCCCGGCCCTGCGCTGCTGCACCCGGCCCAGGGTAGTCCGCGCCGCTGCGCAGGGACGAGGCCGGTCAGGCGCCGGCGCGGGTCAGACCGTTGGAGACGTTGGAGTAGGTGTTGCTGACCTGGTGCCCGAAGAGCTGCACGGCCAAGATCACCACCAGGGCCACGAAGAGGAGGATCAGCGCGTACTCCACCATCCCCTGGCCCCGGTCGTCGCGAGGATCGCCGCCCATCGTCGGCGCCAGCCGGGAGCGCAACCGCCACCACCACTGACGAGTCAACATGGGCGGATCCTAGGCGCGCGACAGGCCATCGGTGGCACCCGTATGCTTCCGTTACCGGATCGTCGCCCCTCCGCACGCCCCCGGAGGCGAGGAGCCGGCGCCGTCCCTGGAGGACTTGGCTTGTCGATCTCCCCGCCCGGTGACGGGTCCCGGCGTGCCCGGCCCCGGCTGGAGCGGCTGGGCGCCGGGCTGGTCGACTTTTTCGTCCTGGCCATCCCCCAATTCATCATCACCGAGATCCTGATCGGCGCCCCGGTGCGGCGCTACGCCCGCTACGTGGCCCAGCACCCGCACGCGACCCCCCCGGTGGTGCTGGCCCACAGCCCGGGGCTGGAGATCGGCCTCTACCACGCGATCATCGTCTGCGAGGCCCTGACCGCGGTGTACCTCATCGGTGGCTACCTGTACGCCGGCGCCACCGTGGGCAAGCTGGTCTTCCGCCTGCGCATCACCCGTGTCGACGGGCGTCCCCTGCGGGCCATCGACGCGGTGCTGCGCTCCGTCCCCTTCTGGCTCCCCTTCCTGGTGCCGTCGCTGACCATCTACCTGCTCCTGCTGGTGTTCGTCTTCAACCCCGTCCTGTTCCTCACCCGTCGCGACGGGCGAGCGCTGGAGGACCTCCTCGGGCGCTCCATGGTGGTGCGCACCGACGAGGTGGGGCAGCCTCTGACGACGCTGGTCCGCGCCGGCTAAGCACCGCGTCGCCCCCGGCTCGGGCCCACCCGCCTGGCGGCGGTGTATCGTCGGGGCACGCCGCATCGGCAGCGACGGAGGTGCGAGCCCTGGCCATCGACGACACCGTGGTCGTGCCCCTGCCCGTGGACATCGTCTGGGCCGCCGTCACGGAGCCGGCGCGTCTGGCCGCCTGCGTCCCGGGGCTCACCTCGCTGGGCGGGCCCGGCCCCCAGCAGATGCGCTGGCGCCTGCGCATCGGCGATCGCACGGTGACCTACCGCGGGACCGGGGCCGCCGAGGCCGACCCCGCGCGGCAGCACGTCCGCTGGCGCCTGGCCGGGCGGGAGGTGCGCGGCGGAGGGACCGTCACCGCCGACCTGGAGGTGTCCCTGCAGGCCCGCGCGGCCACCACCGCGGTGACGGTGCGGGTCTCGATCGAGGGGACCGGCGCGGTGGCCGCACTCGACGGCGCCACCACGGCAGCGACCGTGCACCGCGTCCTGCTGGCCACCCGCCGGGCGGCCCTGCGCGCCGACCAGCAGGCCCCCGCCCCGGCGGCAGCCCCCCTTCAGCCGGCGCTCACGCCCTTTCCGGCGATGGAGATCGTGCCCCTGGCCGAGAGGGCCAGCGGCTGGCGGCGGGTGGTGGCGCGGGTCCGCCCCCGCCGGCCGGCCCTCCTGGCGGCCGGCGGCACCGCCGCGGTCGTCCTTCTGACCGCCGCCGTCCGGGGCCTGGCATGGTGGCGGCGCGGCCCCCGGCGGCGGCGGTGACCGTTGGGGGCGGCGCCTAGCCCCGGACGGGGCGCCGGCGCGACGACCCCTCGGAGTCCCGCCGGCGTTCCCCGGCCAGAGTCTCGGCGGGCACCGCCAGGACGGTCCCGGTCTCGGTCATGGTGACCAAGACCTGCTCCCGCACCACGTTGACCTCGGTGACCCGGCCGGCCTGACCGTCGATCTCCACCACGCTGCCCGGCGGAGGCACGCGGAGCCTGAGGTCCACGTACTGCTCGTTCTCGTACTGCAGGCAGCACTTGAGCTTGCCGCACATCCCGTTGAGCCGGGTCGGGTTGAGGGGCAGCCCCTGCTCCTTGGCCATCTTGATGGTCACCGGCACGAACTCCTTCAGCCAGGAGGAGCAGCACAGCCGCCGCCCACAGGGCCCGTAGCCGTCCTGGAGTCGCGCCTCGTCGCGGGCGCCGACCTGCCGCAGCTCCACCCGGCAGCGCAGGGCCGCGGCCAGCTCCTTGGCGAGGTCGCGGAAGTCGAGCTTGCCCTCGCTGGTGAAGTCGAACAGGATCCGGGTGCCGTCGAAGCTGAGGTCGGCCCGTGCCATCTTCACCGCCAGGCCGCGCTCCGCCACCCGCTCGCGGGCGATGCGCATCACCTCGGGGACGCGGGCGTCGAGCTCGGCGCGAGCCGCCCGGTCCTCGGCGGTGGCCCGGCGGAGCACCGGCTGGAGCGGGGACGGGCACAGCTCGGGGGCCAGGTCGACCTCGGCCATGACCACCTCCCCGATCTCCGGGCCGCGGGCGGTCTGGGCCACCACCAGCGCGCCGGGGGCGAACGACTCGCCCCCGGGGTCGTAGTAGTTGAGGGGCCCGTGGCGCCGGAACTTCACACCGATGACAAGGGGCATTGAGGGGATCCTCTCACGAGGGGTGGGGGGCGGCGGACGCGGCCCGGGTCGGGGCGCCGGGGGCCGCGTGTCCACCGTCGATGATGGCGGATCGGGGCCCGGAGCCGAAGGTGCGCAGCAGGAAGCGGTCGAGGACGAGCCGCGGCGTCGCCCCCGCACCCAGCCGGCTGAGCCCATCCGTGGCGTCGGTCAGCGCGGCCAGGGCCCCGGCCAGCCCGAGACGCTGGGCCCAGGTGGTGGCCGCCGGGGCGTAGGCCGGCCAGCGGACCCGCTCCGGGGCGCCGGCGGCGATGGCGCAGACGTCGCGCAGGAAGGCGCTCCAGGCCTGCAGCGCGCGGCTGGCCCCGCGGCCGGCCTCGCCCGTCACCAGGGCCGCGCTGAGGGCGAGCCATCCGTCCGCTCCCTGCCCGGGGCAGGCGAGGAGGCCGTCGACCGCGGCGACGATGGCCTCCGTCTCCTCCGGGGCGGTGGCCAGCCGCCACGCCCGTCCGGGGCGGCCCTCGGCCAGGGCGGTGGCGGTGGCGGCGCGCTCCGGCGCGATGCCCCGGCGCTCCTGAAGCCAGCGGGCGGTGAGTCCGGGGTCCACCACCGACAGCCCCAGGGGCTGGCAGCGGCTGGGGAGGGTCGGCGGCAGGTGCTCGTGGTCGGGCCGGGAGGTGGTGAGGCAGATGACGGCCCCGGGCGGCGGCTCCTCTAGGAGCCGCAGCAGTCCGTTGGCGGCCTCCAGGGACAGCCGCTCGGCGTTGGCGATGAGCACCCCGCGCCGCTGGCTGAGGTAGCCCGAGAGGCTGAGGAAGTACTGCAGGGAGCGCTCGGGCTCCTCGTCCGGCCGCATCCGGACCTGCCGGATCCGGATGGTCCCGCGCTCCTCGTCCTCGCCCCAGAAGTCGGGGTGCGCCGCCAGGCCGCCCGGGTGCTCGCCGGCCCCGAGGTACTCCGTGAGCAGGGCCCGGGCCAGCGTGGTCTTGCCGACCTCGGCCGGGCCCGTCAGCCAGTAGGCGTGGGCGACGCCGCCCTCCGCCAGCTGCTGACGCAGGGCGGCCACGGCGGCGGCGTGGCCGACGACGTCGTCGAGAGCCGGCATCCAGGCGATGCTACGCGCCCGCGGCGGCCGGGTCGCGGCCGAGGGCCGGCAGCGGCAGCACCGTCGCCAGCTGGGCCAGGCGCGCGCGCAGGCCGCCCGCGTCCTCGGCGGCGACGGTGACGTGCCCCACCTTGCGCTGCGCCCGGGGGGCCTTGCCGTAGCGGTGCAGGTGGGCCCCGGGGACGGCCAGCACCGCGTCGGCGTCGGGCAGCGTCCCCAGGCAGTTGACCATCGCCGACACCCCGCGGGCGGCGGTGGAGCCCAGTGGCCAGCCCAGCCCGGCGCGCAGGTGGTTCTCGAACTGGCTGGTCTCGGCCCCCTCGATGGTCCAGTGGCCGGAGTTGTGGACCCGGGGCGCGATCTCGCTGGCCAGCAGCCGGCCAGCGACCTGGAAGCACTCCACCGCCAGCACGCCGCGGTAGTCCAGCGCCTCCAGGATGCGAACGCACAGGGCCGCGCCCGACGCCTGCAGCGCCGCCGAGAGCCGGGGCGCGGGGGCCAGGCTGAGCTGGAGGATGCCGCCAGCGTGATGGTTCTCCACCAGCGGGTACACCGCGACCCGGCCGGCGCCGCCGCGCACTCCGATGACGGACAGCTCGCGCTCGAAGGGCACCGACGCCTCCACCAGGCAGGGGACGCCTCCCAGGGCGGCCAGGGCGGCGGCACCCTCGGCGTCGGTGCCCCGCTCCAGCACCACCTGCCCCCGACCGTCGTAGCCCAGCCGGCGGGTCTTCAGGCGGGCCGGGAGCCCGACGGCGCGCGCCGCCGGGCCCACCGCCTCGGGAGCATCCACCGCCCGATAGGCGGCGCAGGGGATGTGGAGGCGCTCGAAGAGCCGCTTCTCCTGGAGTCGGTCCTGGGCCACCGCCAGGGCCGGTGGCGGCGGGTAGACCGGCCCCAGCGCGCGCAGCCGCTCCGCGCTCGCGGCGGGCACGTTCTCGAACTCCCAGGTGACCGCCGCCGCGCCCTGGGCGAGGGCGGCCAGCCGGTCCGGATCTTCGTAGGCGCCCACCACCAGCTCGCCGACCGCGCCGGCCGGGGCCGCCGGGTCCGGGTCGAGGAAGCGGAAGCGCAGGTCGAGGGGCAGGCCGGCGATGGCCAGCATCCGGCCGAGCTGGCCCCCGCCCACGACCCCGACGATCTCGGTCACGCCCCCGGTGGGGTGGCGGCGCCGCCTGTGGTCCGGGGGTCGGGCGTGGCCAGCACCCGCGCCGTCTGCTCCGCCCGATGGCGGGCCAGGGCCTCCCGGACCGCCGGCTCCCGGCGGGCCACGATGGCGGCGGCCAGGAGGGCGGCGTTGACAGCCCCCGCGGGCCCGATGGCCAGGGTGCCGACCGGCACCCCCGCCGGCATCTGGACGATGGCGAGCAGGGAGTCCAGCCCCTGCAGCGCGGGGCCCTGGACCGGAACCCCCAGCACCGGCAGGAGGGTCTTGGCGGCCAGCATGCCCGGCAGGTGGGCGGCGCCCCCGGCCCCGGCCACCAGCACCTGCAGCCCCCGGGCCTCCGCCCCCGCCGCGTACTCCATCAGCAGGTCCGGCGTCCGGTGGGCCGACACCACCCGGGTCTCGAAGGGAACGCCAAGGCCCGCCAGGATGTCGGCGGCGTGGCGCAGGGTGTCCCAGTCGGACGTCGAGCCCATGACGATGCCGATCACCGGGGTCGCGGCGGGCGGGGCCAAGCGGCACCTCCTCCTGGCCTGTGCGCCGGCCGCATCGCGTCCGGACGACGGGCCGGCCCCGCAACGGTACCGCTGGCGAGGGGGCCGCGGCGCACGCCGGCCCCAGCGCCGGGGGCATGGCACGGGGCGGCCTCGAAACGGTGACGGGCCGGTGCCGGCCGCCCCCACCGCCCCGCGACCCTGCCGCGATCCTGCAACGGTGACGGGCGGGGATCGCGGGGCACCGGATGATCCCGCCATCTCGGCCACCCGCCCCAGCACCGCTCCCCCTTCGCCATGTTCCATTCCCGCTCGCTCCACACCACCGCCGTCGCCGCCGTGTGCCTGGCCACCATCGCCAGCGGGGCGATCGTGGTTCACGCCCTGGACACCAGGGCCCAGGTCGGCCACCCGGTCGCCGGACAACCGACGGTGCAGGTGACCGAGGAGCCCGCGACCGCCACCCCCTCGCCGCGGGCCGCCACGGCCACCGTTGCCACCACGCCCGCGCCGACCCCCAAGAGCAAGAACCCGCCGCCGGCGGCGGAGCCCACCCCGGCCGGCCAGTACCCGTACCCCCTCGACGCCGGCGGCACCGTGGCGGTGGGCCAGCTCACCCTCACCCCCCACATGGTGTCCGGGTCCCGGGCGGTCGTCACGGTGCGCGCCGCCGCTGGCGGCTGGGCGCAGGGACAGCTGATCTTCGTCTACTGGGGCCAGCGCTACGTGCTGACCCTGCCCGGTCCCGGTGCCAGCACCACCCTCTCGGTGGCGCCGGACACCCTCCGGGCCGGGACCGTCACGGTCAGCGGCTTCCAGTTCCCCGGCAACGCCCCCCTGCGCCCGGTGGACGGCGTCGGCACGGCCACCCTCACGGTGGCGCGATGAGGCGCCCGGGCTGGCGCGGGGCCGCCGCCACCCTCGCCGCCGCCACCGCGCTGGCCACCGTCGCCGTCGCCCCCGCCAGCCGGCCGCTGGCGCTGCGGCTGACCGCGGCCACCGCCCCCCTCGGCAGCCCCGGCGGCCCCAGCCGGCCGGTCTTCGGACAGCGCTGGGCGCCCTGGGGCACAGCGCACCTGGGCACCAGCTCGGTCACCATCGGCCGCGACGGTTGTGCCCTCACCGCCGCCGCCATGCTGCTGCGCACCTACGGGGTGGCGACGACCCCGGGCCAGCTGAACGGCTGGCTGGTGGCCCACGGCGGCTTCGTCGCCCAGGACCTGCTGGTCTGGGGCGCGGTCGCGGCGGCGGCCCGGGCCATGGGGCACCCCGTCACGTACACCGGGTACGCCTCCACCAGCCTTGCCACCATCGACCGCTACCTGGCGGCGGGCGAGCCGGTCATCGCCCAGGTGACCCTGGACGGGAACATGCACTTCGTGCTCCTCACCGGCCTGGGCCCGGGCGGGACGATCTGGATGAACGACCCCTGGACCGGGGACACCACCACCTTCCAGTCCCGCTACGGCAACCCCGCCACCGGCATCCAGTCGGTCCGCCTCTACAGCGGCACGCCGGTCGCCGCCCCCACCCTCTCCGCCATGGCCGCGGCGACCGGCGCCACGGTCTCCGCCCCCAGCGCGGTCTTCGGCGCCGCGGGCCCCGGCGCCACGGTCTACGTCGACGGCGGCACGGTGCCCACCGCCAGCTGGTGGGAGGGGCGGGCGGTGGCCGCCAGCGGCTGGGGGACCGCCCGGCTGGCGTTCACCGCCCCCAGCCCGACCGTGGCCGGATCGGTCGTGGTGCAGACGGCCGGCCAGCTGCCCAACTACTGGTTCCCGTTCACGGTGCCGGGGCAGGCGCCCGTCACCACCACCTCCAGCAGCCCGTCCGGGGGCGCGGGCACCGGGGGGACGGTGGTCACCCTGGACGGCCAGGGCTTCATCGCCCCGGCCACCGTGACCTTCGGGGCCAGAGCCGCCGGGTCGGTCACCGTCGTCGGCGCGACCACCATCCTGGCCGTGGCCCCTCCGGGCTCGGGCACCGTCCCGGTCACGGTCACGGATTGGATGGGCTCGGCCGGGGGGGCCGCCTTCGCCTACGCGCCGGTGCCGACCCCGACCCCCAGCCCCTCCGCCCAGCCGCGGCCGGCGGGGGCCTACGTGTCGGTCGCGCCCTTCCCGGTGCTGGACACCGCCACCGGCCTGGGGGCGCCCCGCGCTCCGCTGGGCCCGAACGCCACCGCCACCGTGCCCGTCGTGGGCCGGGGCGGGGTCCCAGCCACGGGGGTGGCGGGGGTGCTGCTCCAGGTCGGGGCCAGCCGGCCCACGGTCAGCGGCTTCCTGCAGGTCTACCCGGCCGGCGTCACCGGGCTCGACACCTCCACCCTCCACTTCACCGCGGGACAGACCGTGGCGGGCACGGTGGAGGTCCCGGTGGGCGCGGCCGGAGCGGTGGCCGTCCACAACTGGCAGGGCCGGACCGAGGCCACGCTGTGGGTGCTGGGCTGGATCGAGGCGGCCCCCGGGGCCACGGCCGCCGGCCTCTACGTCCCCCTGGTCCCGGCCCGCATCTGTGACACCCGCCGCGGCAGCGGCCTGCCCTGTGCGGGCTCGACCCTGCCCGCCCACGGGTCCCTCACCCTCCAGGTCGCCGGGCGAGGCGGGATCCCCGCCACCGGCGTGGCCGCGGCGGCGCTGAACCTCACCGCCGTGGCCCCGGCCGCGGCCGGCTCGCTGGTGGCCTACCCGGCCGGGGGCGCGCGCCCAGCCGCGACCGCCGTCGTCTTTGCCGACGGGACGACGACCGCCACCCTGGACCTGGTCCAGGTGGGCCGGGGCGGACAGGTCACCGTCTGGAACGAGTCCCCGGCGCCGCTGCAGCTGGTGGTGGACGCCGAGGGCTGGCTGACGGCCGGCTCCGGCGCCCCCCTCGGGGCCGCCGGCCTCCATCCCCTGGCCCCGGCCCGGATCTTCAACACCCAGACCGGCTTCGGCGGGGTCCGCCGGCCGCTCGGCCGCGGGCAGACCGCGACCGTGACCGTCGCCGGGCGGGGCGGGGTGCCGGCGATGGCGGCGGCGGCGCGGCCGCGCGCGGCCATCCTGGAGGTGACCGCCCTCCGCGAGAGCGCCCCCACCGTCCTCGAGGTCTACCCCGCCCAGGTGCGCCGCCCGCTGGCCAGCGCCGTCAACGCCCCCGCCGAGCGGCCGGTCGCCAACCTGGTCATCGTCCCCCTCAGTCCCGGCGGGACGGTCAGCGTCTTCAACATGCAGGGGTCGACCCAGGTCATGGTCGACGTCCTGGGCTGGATCGGCTGAGCCGGCGCCACCACCCCTCCCCCAGCCAGCCCGCCAGCCCGAGGGCCCCGCACCCGGCGCCCAGGGCGCAGATCACCGGCCAGCCGCCGGCCGAATACAGGAGCGCGGCTGCGGCCGAGCCCGCCGCCCCCGCGGCGAAGTACCCGGTCATGTAGACGGTGGTGACCCGGCTGCGGGCCCGCGGATCGAGACGGTAGATCTGGCTCTGGTTGAGGATGTGGGTCCCCTGGGCGCCGAAGTCCAGCAGGCTGATGCCGACCACCAGCCAGACGACGCTGTGCCCGCCGAGCAGGATCGGGCCGTAGCCCACGCCCAACAGCAGCAGGCACACGCCGGTGGCCGGGCGCTGCCAGCCACGGTCGGCGACGCGACCCAGCACGGAGGCGGCCAGCGCCCCCACCACGCCGACCAGCCCGAAGAGGCCGATGACCGCCGGAGGGAAGCGGTACGGGGCCCGGCTGAGCAGGAAGGCCATGGTCGTCCAGAAGACGTTGAAGGCCGCGAACCCGGCCATCCCGTAGAGGGTGCGCCAGCGCAGGACGGGCTCGGCCCGCAGCAGCCCGGGCAGGGACCGCAGCAATCTCGGGTAGGAGAGGGCGACCGTCGGGCGACTGCGGGGCAGGGCCCGCCGGAGGACGACGGCCAGCCCGACCATGGCCCCGGCCGCCAGCCAGTAGACCGCCCGCCAGGAGAGGGCGCCGCCGACCAGGCCCGCCAGGGTGCGGCTGGCCAGCACGCCGAGGAGGAGGCCGCTCATCACCGTGCCCACCACCCGGCCGCGCTCCCGCTCCGCGGCCAGGGCGGCGGCCAGGGGCACCAGCATCTGGACGGCGACCGAGGTCAACCCGACCGCCGCCGCCGCCAGCAGCAGGATCGGGAGGGTGGGGGCACTCCCCAGCACCGCCAGGGCCAGGGCGGTGCCCCACAGGACCCCGGTGATCAGGCCCCGGCGCTCCAGGCGGTCGCCCAGGGGCACGAGGAAGAGCAGCCCGGCGGTGAACCCGGCCTGGGTCACCGTCACCAGCAGGCCGGCGCGCCCGGGACCGACGTGGAAGTCGCGGCCCATCTGGGCCAGGAGCGGCTGGGCGTAGTAGAGGTTGGCCACCACCAGCCCGGCCGCGACGGCCATCAGCCCCACCAGGCGGCGACTCAGGGGCGCCGCTGCCGAGGGGGCCTCGCTGGTGGCCGCGGCCGGGCCCGCGGCTACAGGGCGCGAGGCTCAGCCAGCGAGGCCGGCGACGAGCGCCCGGTGGGCGACGACGGGTCGCGGCCGGCGGTGGCCTCCGCGGCGGCGTCCCCCCCCGCGCTCTCGGCGGCGAGCTGGGCGCGGTGCTGCTGCCAGACCTCGCGGATGCGCTGCCCGGCGGTGAGGTTGGTGGCCAGCGCCAGCACCCAGAGCATGATGGTCAGCTGGCCGGTGAGCAGCCCGAGGGCGGTGACGACGATGCGCTCGGGGCGGGCGAACCAGCCGCCGTCGCACGAGAACCCCAGCGACTGGGCGCGGGCCCGCACGTAGCTGACCAGGAACGACCCGGCCAGCGCCGCCGCCACCAGGAACGGTTCCAGCTGGCGGTGGTCCCGCACCAGCAGGAGGTACAGCAGCCCGAGATAGGTGACCCCCTCGCCGTAGCGGTCGGCGGTGCTGTCCAGGAAGGCGCCGTAGCGGTGCATCTTCCCGGTCACCCGGGCCACCGCCCCGTCGAGGATGTCGAAGGAGCCCGCCAGCAGCAGGACCAGCCCCGCCGGCCACAGCTGGTCGAGGGCGATCAGGACCGCCCCCACCACCGTGACCCCGAGCCCGATCAGGGTCACCGCATTGGGGCTGAGGCGCAGGAAGCCGAGGGCGGCGGCGAGGCGCGCCGCGCCCCGCCTAACGAAGCTCTGGAGCCGGCTGCTGAACAAGGGAGGACACCTGTGAGGGGGGGGCGGCGGCCGCGCGGGCGGCGGCGTAGACCCCAAGGACCTGGTCTGTCACCCGCGCCCAGCGGTACTGCTGGGCCGTCCGGTGGCCGGCGGCGCCCATCCGCTGCCGGGCGGCCGCGTCGTCGAGGAGCTCGCGCAGCGCCCCGGCCAGGGCACCGGCATCGTGCGGCGGCACCAGCCGGCCCTCCTGGCCGTCGCGCATCACCTGGCGGAAGCCGTCGATGGCGGTGGCCACCACCGGCCGGCCGCTGGCCATCGCCTCCAGGAGGATGATGCCGAACGACTCCTTGCCGTAGTTGGGGGCGCAGAAGATGTCGGCGGCGGCGAAGGTGGCCGGCTTGGCCGCCTCGGGCACGTAGCCCAGGAAGCGGACGTCGGGGATCCCCTCCTCCTCCACCCAGCGCTCGTAGCCCAGCCGCAGCGGGCCGTCGCCGACCACCACCAGCTGGCAGTCGGTCCGCACCTGCCGGAGCAGCCCGTAGGCCTCCAGGAGGGTGGCCAGCCCTTTTCGATCCTCCAGCCGGCCCACGAACAGCAGCGTCTGTCGGCCGGCCCGGCGCACGTCGGCCGCGGGCTCCAGGCCGGGGCGGAAGCGGGACACGTCGACCCCGTTGGGGATCACGTGGTAGTCGGCCGGGAAGTAGCGGTTGACGAAGGTGCGGGCGGGCTCGGAGACCGCGATGCAGGCATCGAGACGGCGGAAGAGGCGGCGCAGGATCGGCCGGCCGTAGTAGTAGCCCAGGTTCTGGCGCGCGTAGGCGTGGAAGGTGCCGACATTGACCCCGTGGCGGTTGAGGCGCAGCGCGGTCACTGGCAGCGCCGGCATCAGCGGCTCGTGGAAGTGCAGGACGTCGAAGCGCTCCTGGTCCAGCGTCCGGCGGATGCGGCGGGCGAGGTGGAAGCTCAGGGAGATCCGGGCGATGGAGCCGTTGGCCGGGACCGGCAGGGCCCGCCCCAGCGGCACCAGGCCTTCGATGGCGGCGGCGTGCTCGCTGTCGGAGGCGGGCGCCAGGATCCGAACCCCGTGGCCGCGCGCCCGCAGCTCCTCGGCGAGGTGACGGACGTGCTCGCCGACGCCGCCCGGCCGGGTGGCATCGTACGCGGAGACCAGACCCACCTTCAGCATGCCCGCTCCTCCGCGGGCGAGCGCGGGGCCCGGGCCGGGGGCCCCGCCTCCATCGGCGGCCCGAAGAGCGGGCTGAGCACATGCCACTGGTCGGCGTGGTGGCGCAGCAGCGGCTCCATCGACCGCAGCAGCTCCCCGCTGGCGGTCCGCGCCGCCTGGTCGGCGGCGGCCGGGTCGGGGCCCGTGGGCGGGATCCAGACCGGGGGGTAGCCGCGGGCCAGGTAGCTGTCGTCCGGCTGCCGCAGCACCACCACCGGGAGCAGCGCCGCTCCGGTGCGGGCGGCGATGGTGGCCGCTCCCAGCGGGACCGAGACCCGGTGGCCGAAGAAGGGCATCGGCACCCCGGTCCCGAGCAGGTCACGGTCGATGGCCATCACCACCACCCCGCCCCGCCGCAGCACCCGGTAGATGTCGCGCACCGCGGCCGCCCCGGAGCGCTGGGCGGCGGCCAGGTCCCCGCGCCGGGTGGCGTCCACGTCCAGCGGGATGACCTGGCAGCCGGAGCGCATGCGGGTGCGCCGCAGCCAGTTGAAGCAGCGGATGGGCCGGACCCGCTCCGCCAGCAGGGCCAGCTCGGGAAAGTGATCCCGCAGCGAGACGATGGCCGACTCCCAGGCGCCCAGGTGGCAGCTGACCATGATCACCCCGCGCCCGCCCGCCCGCGCCGCCTCCAGGTGGTCCAGCCCCTCCACCGTGACCCACGGCCGCCAGTCCGCGATCGGCCGGTGGGGCATCTGGAGGACGTCGATCCAGGCCTTGAGGAAGTTGGCCACGTTGGCCCGCAGGAGCCGGCGCCGGCTGCGCCGGTCCAGCTCCGGCCGCACCACCGCCAGGTTGGCCCGCAGCCCCTCCCAGTGGCCGGGCCAGCAGAGGGTCAGGGCGGCGGCCAGGGGCCCGGTCATCCGGTAGGCGCCCCGCCGGCTGAGGCCGCGCAGGGCGAGCTCGGCGGCCCGCAGCCCAAGGTAGGGCAGGACGGACTCCCCGGGGGAGGTCGCGACGGCGGCGGGCGCCGGCCGGACGCGCCGGCGGGCGGCCGCCAGCCGGGTGCGGACCAGGCGAAGGCCGGGAGCGGACTGGCCGCTCATCCGACCGCCTCGGCCGCGGCCCGCCAGATGGGGCGGAAGATCGACCACTGGTCCGGCGCCCGTCGGATGACGCGCTCGAAGCTGGCGACCACGGCTGCCGTGAGCCGCTCGGTCTCCGCCGCCCGGTCGGCGGTGGCGTCGGGGCGGATGGGGGGCTCGACGATCCCCTGATAGCGCCCGTCCCGGTCGCGCCAGATGTACCCGGCCACGATCGGGGCTCCGGTGCGCAGGGCCAGCGCCGCCGGCCCAGCGGGGATCGCCGCCGGCCGGCCGAAGAACGGGACCACGACCCCCCCGGTCCCGGGGTCCAGGTCGGCGGCCAGGGCCAGGATCTCATTGCGCCGCAGCACCCGCAGGGCGGCCCGCACCCCGGCCGGCCCGGGGTCGAGCACGTGGACACCGAGGCGCTCCCGGGCCCGGCGGACACGCTCGTCGACCGCGGGGGGGCCGAAGGGGTCTGCCAGGGTGTGCACCGGGTGGCCGGTGAGGGCCGCCGAGGCGGCGCCCAGGTCCCAGCTCCCGAAGTGGGCGCTGACCAGGAGCGCCCCGCAGCCCTCGGCCAGCGCCGCCTCCAAGTGGTCGGCGCCGGTGAGGGCCCCCCGACGGCGGAGGTCGGCGACGAGCTGCTCCAGGACCAGGAAGTCGACCACGGTGCGACCGTAGTTCTGGAAGGCGCGACGGGCCACCTGATCCACCACCTGGGGCGGCCGGCCCGGCCCCAGGACGGCGCGGAAGTTGGCCCGGGTGACGGCGGCGCGGTCCGACAGCAGGTGGTATGCGGCCCACCCGCCGAGGTCGGCGAGCCCGTAGCGGACCGGGACCGGCACGCGGTCCGCCACCAGCTCCGCGAGCTGGAGCCCCAGGGCCGTGGGGCCCCCGCGGGCCACCCAGCGGCCCAGCCGGCGCCCCGGCGACGGCACCGGACCGGGTGATGCGGGGCGGCGCTGGCTGGCGACGGTCATCGGCGCTCCCACCGGGCCAGCGACGAGTTCAGCGGGCACGGCGGCGGGGTCGCGCCCATAGGGTCATCCCCCGGCGCCCGCGGTGGCCTCGGCGCCGGCGCGGCGGTCCAGCTCCGCACCGTGACCATCGCTGGCCCCGTTGGTGGCGGGGGCCAACGCCGGTGCCACCGGCCCGCCGGTGGCACCGGCGGGCCCACGCCCGCTGAGGCAGTCGGCGCCGACCCGGCCGGCGATGAAGGCTTCGGTCAGGTCCCGCGCCACCGGGTCCGCCACCTGGATGGGCGGGGACTTCATGAAGTAGGCCGACGGGCCCTCCAGGGCCCCGGAGAGCCCGCGGTCGAGACCCAGCTTGCAGCAGCGGACGGCGTCGATGACGATGCCGGCCGAGTTGGGGGAGTCGTGCACCTCGAGCTTGAGGTCGACGTTCAGCGGCACGTCGCCGAACGACCGGCCCTCCAGGCGGATGTGGGCCCACTTGCGGTCCCGCAGCCAGGGCACGTAGTCGGAGGGCCCGATGTGGACGTCCTCCTTGGCCATGGGGTGGTCGAGCTGGGAGAGGACCGAGTTGGTCTTGCTGATCTTCTTGCT
This sequence comes from bacterium, assembly GCA_021802045.1. Classification (GTDB taxonomy): domain Bacteria; phylum Chloroflexota; class Dormibacteria; order Aeolococcales; family Bog-877; genus JAKABB01. The sequence continues at coordinate 24,087 of JAKABB010000005.1, read as the reverse complement.
GACCAGCCGCTCGCGCTCCAGCATGTTGAGGAAGTCGGTGTTGCCCCCGAAGTTCAGCTGGTAGGTGTGCTCCAGCTTGACCCCGCGCTCGCGGAAGAGGCGGGCCAGCACCCGGTGGATGATGGTGGCGCCCACCTGGGACTTGATGTCGTCCCCGATGATCGGCAGGTTGTGCTGCCGGAAACGCTCCTGCCAGTAGTCCTCGCGGGCCAGGAAGACCGGCATGCAGTTGACCATGGCGCAGCCCGCCTCCAGGATCTGCTCGGCGTACCACTTGGTGGCCATCTCCGAGCCCACCGGGAGGTAGTTCACCACCACGTCGGTGCCCGTGTCCTTGAGGATCCTGACGATGTCCGCGGTGGGGCCGGGGGCCTTCTCGATCACCTCGGACAGGTACTTGCCGAGCCCGTCGTGGGTCATGCCACGGTGCACCGGCACCCCCAGCTGACCCACGGTGGCGAAGGTGACGGTGTTGTTCTGGCCCCGGCCGATCGCCTCCCCGAGGTCGCGGCCGACCTTCTCCTTGTCGATGTCGAAGGCCGCCGAGAACTCGATGTCGCTGATGTGGTAGCCGCCGAGGTCGACGTGCATCAGGCCGGGCACGAAATCCCCGGGTTCGGCGTGGCGGTAGTACTCGACACCCTGGACCAGGGAGGACGCGCAGTTGCCGACCCCGATGACGGCGACCCGGACCTTCTGACTCATGGCAACACCTCCGGCAGCGGGTTCTCCCGCGTGGGCACCCCGAGCACCGCGGCCGGAGACGGGGTGGGGTCGATGGACAGCCGACCATCGATGAGCGCCCGGAAGCGGCCCAGATGGTCGAGGATGGCTTCGCGATCGAGCCGGCACAGGACCTCGCGGCCCTCGCGGCGCGTGGTGACGATGCGGCTGCGGCGCAGGAGCCGCAGGTGCCACGAGAGCCGTGGCTGGCTGACGCCCAGCTGGAGCGCAAGGTCCGAGACCCTCACCTCTCGGGTGGCCGCCAGCCGCTCCACGATGCGCAGGCGGGTGGGGTTCCCCAGGCTCTCGAACGGAGCGGCCAGGTCACCGTCCGGGACGGCGGCCAGCGCCCGGGGCAGGACATGGCGGCGCGGTGGTGAGTTCAGCAAGGTTTCAGATAAAGGACTGTTTGATAAACGATTCCTTATGCATCATAGGCGGACGACCCCCGGGGGTCAAGCGACCCCGCCTTGTCCGGCGGCCGGGCTGACCCCGTCCCGAGGTGTCCGGCGCCGCCGGGGGCGCCTACCGGGGCTGGGGGGCGATCCGCACGACCAGCTTGCCCAGGGCCGTCCCCTCCGCCAGCCGCCGGAAGGCGGCGGGAGCCTGGTCCATGGGCACCACCGAGTCCACCATCGGGGTCAGGCCGCTGACCTCGGCGAAGCGCAGCAGCGCCGCGAACTCGGCCCGGCTGCCCATGGTGGAGCCCATCACGGTGAGCTGGCGCCAGAAGATCCGGGCGAGGTCGGCCTTGGGGTTGGCCCCGGTGGTGGCGCCCGCGACCACGATCGTCCCCCCGGGCCGGACCGCCCGCAGGCTGGTGGCCCAGGTCGCCTCGCCGACGGTCTCTAGGACCGCGTCCACGCCCCGGCCGGCGGTCAGGCCGAGGATCTCGCCGGCCGCCGCGCGGCCGGTCTCGACGGCGTGGTGCGCCCCCCGGGCCAGGGCGGCCTGCCGACGGGTGGCGTCCCGGCTGGTGACGATCACCCGCATCCCGGCCAGGCGGGCGATCGCCTCCGCCGCCGTGGCCACCCCACCGCCCGCCCCCTGGATCAGGACGGTGTCGCCGGGCCGGACCCGGGCCCGGCCGAACAGCATCCGGAAGGCGGTGAGGTACGCCGTCGGCAGGCAGGCGGCCTCGGCGTCGGTGAACTGGGGGGGGAGGAGGAACAGGTTGGCGGCGGGCACCAGGGTGTACTCGGCCAGGGTCCCCTCGTAGGGTCCGTCGCTGAGGATGGCGAAATGCTGGCACAGGGTCTCGTCCGGACCCAGGCACGCCTCGCAGCGTCCGCAGGTGATGAGACTGTGGGCCACCACCGGTGTTCCCGGCGGGAAGGTCTCGGGGGTCTGCGGCCCGTAGGCGTCGACCGTCCCCGCCACGTCGCAGCCCAGGATGCGCGGGAAGGTGATCGGCTCCCCGGTGACCCCCTGCAGGGTCCAGAGGTCGTGGCGGTTGAGGGAGGACGCGGTCACCCGGACCCGGGCGAAGCCCGGGGGCGGGTCGGGGACCGGTCGCTCGCCGATCTCCAGGTTGGCCAGTGGGTCGTCACCACCGCCCCTGGTCGCGTAGATGGCCCGCATGACGCCCTCCGCATCCATCCGGGCCCGTCCACGCGGCACGGCCAGTTACCGGCATCCAGGGAGGAGGGCCCCGAGCTCCGTCCCCTCGCGGCTCCGAGTGTATGGGGTCGGCGCCGGGCCGGCGCTACCCGGACCAGCCGGAGCTGCCCCCCGATGAGCTGGAGCCACTGCCCGAAGCCGCCGCCCCGGCCAGGGCGTAGACCGCGGTGGCGTGGACGGTCCCCGAGGCCACATCCACGGTGGTGGTGGACCCCTTCACCGTTCCGCTCGGCACGGTCCAGTGGGCAAAGGGCCAGGTGGTGGTGCTGGTCGCGGTCTGCGAGAGCGTGACCGTGGTCCCGCAGGGGACGGCGATCGTTCTCGCCGGGGCGGTGAAGGTGTCCGTGGTCGAGCCGTAGGTCGCGGTCACGGTCCCCCAGGTGGTGCCGGCCGCGGTGGTGATCGCCACGGCCAGGTGGCAGCTGCTGGCGGCGGCGGGCTGGGTGTTGGGGCTGGCGGCCCCGTGGTGGTGGGCGACGGGGCTGGCGGTCGAGGCGCCGCAGGCGGCCAGGGCCAGGGCGCAGCCGGCCACGCTCACGGGAAGGAGTCGATGCATCGCTCGGTGCCACATGGGCATGCCTCCAGAATCGGGGCGGCGAAGGTCCATCCGACGCTCACCCTGGTATTCCCCCGAGCGTTACGGGGCCGCGGTGTAACCTGCCGGGAAGGACAAGGCATGAGGGCGGTGCATGGCGGCTGAGCCGCGCCCCTCGGGGATGTCGACCGGCCCACCCCCGCCGGGGGAGTCCTTGGAGGCCGCCCCACCGGACGGGCCGGCGGTCGCGCGCCAGCGGGTGCTGGCCGCGGCCTACCGGGTTGAGGCCCCGGCGATCTACGCCTTCATCGCCCGCCGCGTCGGCAGCGCCGCTGACGCCGAGGACCTCACCGCGGAGGCCTTCCTGCGAGCGCTGCGCGGCCGGCAGCCGCTGGACCCGGAGCGGGTGCGCGGGCTGCTCTTCACCATCGCCCGGGCGGTCCTGGCCGAGCACTGGAGCCGGCTCTACAGCGAGGCCCCGGCCCCGCTCGACGCCGGCCCGCTGGAACTGACGGACCCCGGCGACGGCCCCCCGGAGCCGGACGGCGAGCCCGCCGCGGCCCAGCGGGTGCGGACGCTCCTGGCGGCCCTCCCCGAGAACTACCGGCGGGTGCTGGAGCTGCGCTTCCTGGAGGGGCGCTCGGTCCGCGACACCGCCAAGGGGATGGGGATCCGACCCGGCAACGTGCGGGTCCTGCAGCTGCGGGCCCTGCGGCGAGCGGCCAGCCTCCGGGAGGTCCTGCCGTGACGGGCCCGGACGAGGACCGCGCCCTGGAGGCGGCCACCGACCGTCTCCTCTCGGACCAGCGCGGCCAGCCCGCGCCCCCGGGAGCCGCCGGCGACCCGCGGCCGCACCAACTGGCCGCGGCCCTGGCCGGTCAGCGCCCGGGCGCCACCACCCCCCGGCCGGCGTTCACCCGCCGGCTGCACCGGCTGATCGACCGCGAGCTGGGCGGCGGCCGCGGCGAGGACCCCGCGGTCGGCCACCCGGGCCGAGGTCAGACCTGGTCCCGGCGGCAGTGGCTGGCCGGGACGGGGGTGGCGGTGGCGGCCGGGGTGTCGGGCGCGCTCCTGGGCGAGCTGCTGCCCGGGCACCCGGCCGCGCCCACGCCCATCGACCAAGGGCCCCTGGTGCCGGACCAGGGCCGGTGGCAGGGGATCGCCCACGTCGAGGCCATCACCGCCGACCACCCGGTGCCGTTCGTGGCGGGAGCGATCGCCGGCGTCCTGGTCCGGGAGCGCGGCGGCGGCATCGCCGCCCTCTCTGCGATCTGCACCCACCTCGGCTGCCGCGTGGGCTGGGCGGCCACCGAGCGGGTGTTCGTCTGCCCCTGCCACGGCGCCCGCTTCGCGCGGAGCGGCGCCTACGCCGGGACCGCGTGGCCGGGGGCCTATCCGAGCGGCCTGCCGCCACTCCCGCGCCTGCGCAGCCGGGTGATGCCTGACGGCGAGGTCCAGGTCTTCGTGGTCTGAACCGCCGCGGCGACCGCGGTCCGGAACCCGCACCGCGCCGCCGCGGGCCCGGACCGGCCGATGGGGCGGGCTCACGAGCGGACCCGCGGCGGTGAGGGGAGAACCGACCCTCCCGGCACGGTCACGGTGGGGACGGCGGTCGTGCTCCACGGACCCGGCTCGGGTGGCCGGCGCACCACCAATCGGAGCGCCACCCCGACAGCTCCTCAACCGTAGCCGCCGCCACCCGATCCGGCATCCCCCACTGGGATGATTTTTCCGGGGGTGGGGGCCCGCGGGCCCCCACCCGTATCGCCGGCGCCCAGGTGGGATCGGCACGTATGCTGAATGCGCATGGGACGGCGAGTAGAACGCGACGACCAGATCTCCACGCACTCGCGCCGGTATTCGGACATGCCGTCCGTCAGCCCGATCATCATCGACTCGCTCCGGCGCCGGGTGGAACGGCTGGCGCGTCGGATGGCCATCGAGATCGGTCGGGCGATCCCCCTGGCCGAGGGCGACAGCGGCGGCTCCACCTTCGGCAGCGAGGTGCTGGCCGCGTGCCGGGAGGGGCTCACCACCCTGCTGGCCCTGTGGGCCGAGGAGCGCCCGCCGTCGGCCGCCGAGCTCCACCGCCTGGCGGGGATGGGGGGCCGCCTGGGCACCACCGGGATGCCGCTGGACGCCATCCTGCGCGCCTACCGGGTGGCCGCCCTGGTCATCTGGCAGCACGTCATCGAGATGGTCCGTGTTCACCCCGAGATTGAGCCCCAGTCCGTGCTGACAGCGGTGGGGCCCCTCTTCGACTACTTGGACGCCATCAGCGTGGCGGTCAGCACCAGCTACCTCCGGACCCGGGAACGACTCCGCCGGGAGCAGGACCGCCGCCACGACCAGTTCTTCGCGGTCATCCTCGGCGGCACCGGCGACCCCGCCCTGCTGGCGCAGGTGGCGATCGACGATGGAACGGTCCTGGACTTCCCATACCGGGTGGTGGCGGTCGACGCCGACGACACCACCGCGGAGGCCGCGGTGGCCACCGCCTGGCGGACCCAGCGGGCCCACGTCGCCCTCTACCAGGCCATGGTGGTGGGCCTGGTCCCGGTCGGCGTCCGAGTGGAGACCCTGGTGCGGCTGCTCCGTCCCGCCACCGGCAGTGAGGCCGGCCCCTGGCGGCTGGCGGTCGGACCGGTCGCCCACACCCTGCAAGAGCTCCCGGCCATGGTCCGGGCCACCCGCGACACTCTCACCGTCGGCCGGGTCCTGATGCCTGAGGCGACCACCCTCTCGGCCGCCGAGCTCCACGTCTACCGGGGCTGGCTGCACGACCTGCCCGGCCTCCAGGAGTTCGTGGAGACGACCATCGGGCCGCTCCTGGCCCATGACCGGCGTCGGCGCCTGCCCCTGCGCGAGACCCTGGAGACACTCCTGACCCACGAGGGCCCGACAGCGGCGGCCCGCGCCCTGGGCGTCCACCGTCACACCCTGCTCTACCGGATGGAGCGGATCCAGGAGCTGGTCGGGCGGTGGGACGGCCTGGAGCCGCGGCTGCGCATCCTCCTCGCCCTGCGCGGGGCCCGGCTGCTGGAGGCGGTCGGGGCCCCGGCCGCCACCGGCCCCACCACCGCCCTCACCCTGCGCCGGTCCCACCTGCGGCATCATTGAGCGCCGTGAGCACCTTCACCGGCGTTGGCAGCGGGCGGGCCGCACGGCTGGGCCTGGTGGCGGTGGCCGCGGGTGGGACCGCCGACGTCGCCCAGTTCATCCTCAGCCGCCGCACGATGTTCCAGACCGCCCCGGGCCGGGCTCGCGGCTCGGTCATGGGCCTGGCCGTGTGGCTGGCCCTGACCGGCTGCGCCGCCGCCGGGGCGGCCGGTGTGACCCGCCGGGAGCTCCGGGCCGCGACCCTGGGCCTGGCCGGCCTGGCCGCGGCCGGCGGCATGGGACTGACGGCGATCCACACCGCCGCCCACATCGGGGGCCGACGGCCAGCGCTGGGCGGAGCCCTGGGCCTCTTCGCCCTGGGCCTGGCCCTCGTCACCCGCCGGTCCCAGTAGCCTCGTAGCCTCGCCCGGTCGGGCGGGGACGCCTCGCGGGCTCCCGGCGGCTGGGGAACCCAGCCCCCTCCCCAGCCGCGGGCCCCTCCGGAGCCCTCCCGCATGCCTCTCGGGGCTCGCGGCCCCCGGGCCGGCCCACGCCGACCGTCGGGCCGGGGACTGGTGGCCATCCTGCCGGCGTGGGACTTGAAGCCTGGCGCCTGGCGGGCCCCCACGCCATCGGGCTCCTCCCACGAACCGGAGCGCCGACCAGTTGTGCAGGCGCTACAGGCTTGCACCGTCGGCAGCACTCGCCAGCCCACGCCCGCGACCGCAGCACCGGCCGGGCCGGCACCACGAGAGCGAGGTGGCCGCCCCCGGGCCTCTATCCTCGGCGGGTGAATGCCCGGGGACGCCCGGTGGGCCGGGCGACACCGGGATGAGGACGGTGGCCCGGCTGTCGATCGCCGCCGTCAAGTCACTGGCGCTGCAGCACCCCGAGCAGATCGTCCTGGAACCCTGGGGTGTCGCCGCCAACCGCCGCTTCCACCTCGTCGACACTCAGGGCCGCCTCTACAACGGCACCCGGCGCGGGGCCCTGGTGCGGGTGCGCAGCGAGTGGGACCCTGGCACGGAGCAACTGGCCCTGGCCTTCCCGGACGGGACCACGGTCCAGGGCCTGGCGACCCACCTGGATGCCCCCGTGCGCACGGACTTCTACGGGCGCATGGTGGACGGACACGTGCTGGAGGGCCCGTTCGGCACGGCCCTCTCGGACTATGCGGGGGTCCCGCTCCGGCTGGTGCGCGTGGACCGGCCGGGCGCCGGGGTCGATGTCTGGCCGCTGACCGTGCTGAGCACCGCCTCGGGGGCGGAGCTGGCCAGGCGGGCCGGAGACCCGCGCGCGGGCGACACCGGCCGTTTCCGCATGCTCATCGAGCTCGACGGGTGCACCGCCCACGAGGAGGACACCTGGGCGGGCCGGCCGGTGCGGATGGGGGCGGCGGTGGTGCGGGTCACAGAGCCGGTGCCCCGGTGCGCGGTCACCCAGCAGGACCCGGCCACGGGCCGCTACCAGCTGCCCACCCTGCGCGCGATCATGGCCTATCGGGGGACCGCGGCCGATGGGCGGTCGGTGCTCTTTGGCATGTACGGCGAGGTGCTCGAGCCCGGCCCGGTGCGGGTCGGCGACCCCGTGGAGGCGCTGTCGCCCCGGCCCTGACGGCTGGGCCCGTCCCGGGGAGATGTACCCGCACGGGGAGTCGAACCCCGGTTACCACCTTGAAAGGGTGATGTCCTGACCGCTAGACGATGCGGGCTCGCCGGCAGCCGCGAGCCGGCCGAACGCCCTTCCTATAATCGGGGAACGGCTCTCGGTCCTGTGATGGCCGGCCGCACGAGGAGACCCGTCCGGTGCCCAAGCACCCACCGACTCCCGCCGAGGCCCCGGTGCCGCCGCGGCCGGCCGCCCTCGCCGACCAGTACCCCAACCTCGGCACCCGCGGACTGACGGTGAGCAGCAGCCCGGACGCGGAGGTGTCGGTCCAGACCTCCCGGCTCGAGGGGTGGCTGGTGGCCGGCGGGCTCCTGCTCGCCAGCGCGGTGGCGATGGCGATCTACCTGGTAATCCTCCATCGCTGAGCCTGGCGAGGCCGACCCCGCCGCGGCGGGCCTGAGCCCTCCCCCCAACCTCCCCGGTGGGCGGCGGCTCCGGTTCGCGCCCAGCCCCACCGGGCAGCTCCACCTGGGCAACGTGCGCACCGCCGTCTTCAGCTACTGCCTGGCCGGGCCGGACGGCACCTTCGTCCTGCGCATCGAGGACACCGACCAGGCCCGGTACGACCCCGACAGCGTGGCCTCGATCACAGAGGCCCTCCGCTGGCTCGGCCTCCAGTGGGACGAGGGCCCGGAGGTGGGCGGGCCATGCGCCCCCTACACGGAGTCCCAGCGCCTCCCGCTCTACCGGACCGCAGCCGGCCGACTGGTCTCCAGCGGCGCCGCCTACCCCTGCTTCTGCTCCCCGCAGCGACTGGAGGCGGTCCGGACGGCGCAGCGCGCGGCCTGCCAGGCCCCTCGCTACGACGGGCACTGCCGCGAGCTCACCCCGGAGGCGGTGGCCGAGCGCCGGGCGGCCGGCACGCCCGAGGTGGTCCGCATGCGGATCCCGGCGGGCGAGACCTCCTGGCACGACCTGGTCCAGGGCGAGCGCCGGTTCGAGAACGCCGTCCTCGATGACCAGGTCCTGCTGAAGTCGGACGGGTTCCCCACCTACCACCTGGCCCACGTGGTGGACGACCACGTGATGGGGATCACCCACGTGCTCCGAGCCAGCGAGTGGCTCCCCTCCACCCCCAAGCACCTGATCCTCTACGCCGCCCTGGGCTGGGAGCCACCGGCCTTCGGGCACGTGCCCCAGGTGCTGGGCCCCGACCGCGGCAAGCTCTCCAAGCGCCATGGGGCGGCCCCGGTGCAGGAGTACCGTGATCGGGGGTACCTGCCCGAGGCGGTGGTCAACTTCCTGGCCTTCCTGGGGTGGTCGCCGGGAACGGAGGAGGAGGTCTTCACCCTCACCGAGCTGCGTGCCCGGATGACGGCGGAGCGCATCCAGCCCAGCCCCGCGGTCTTCGACACGGACCGCCTTGACCACCTGAACGGCGTCTGGATCCGCCGGCTGGCGGCGGACGAACTGGCGCAGCGCCTGCAGCCCTGGCTCCCCCGGGCGGACGCGGCCCAGCGCCAGGCGATCGCGGAGATGGTGCGGGAGCGCATCCAGCGGCTGGACGAGGTCCCCGCCCTTGTGGCCTTCGCCTTCGAGGAGCCGGAGCCGTCCGCCGAGGCGCTCTGCGGCCCCCTCGACCCCGCGCTGGCGGCGGCCTTCCTGCGCGAGGTCCCTCAGGCCCTGCCGGGCGACCCCGCGGACCTGGTGGACCGGTTGCGGGCGGCCGCCGAGCGCGTGGGCGGGACGGGGGCCGCGGACCGCCGGCACTTCAAGGCCTGCATGCAGGTGCTGCGGGTGGCGGTGACGGGACAGCGGGTCTCCCCGCCCCTGCCGGAGTCGATGGCCCTGATCGGCCGGGAGCGGGTGCTGGAGCGGCTGCGCCGGGCGGAGGCCGCTCTGCTGGCCTGACGGGCCCTTCGCGCCCCGCCCGTACAATGGCCCCCGGGCCTTGGGGCGTCGCCAAGTGGTAAGGCGCCTGACTCTGGATCAGGTTATCGGAGGTTCGAATCCTCCCGCCCCAGCCAGCCACTTCGATAGCAGCACTTAAGCTCCCTTTCCGCGGGTCGACTGACCGTGGAGTTTTCGACTTTTGGCGCCTGCCCCGGGCGTAGGCGGCCGGTTCGCGGAGGCCGCGGGGGGCTGAGGTCGGGATCGAGGCGCTGACGGGGTGGGGGCCGGCCGGATGGGGGTCGGCGAACGGCTGTTCACAAGAAAGCCCGCGTGTGGCAAGGTGTTGCGTGTTGAACCACACCACCACACGAGGGCCAGCGGATGCTAGCGCACGGGGGCGTCGCGGTCAAGCCGCGCCCCGCGCCCACGCCGGGGGCTGCCGGGTGGTGCGTCGGGAGGTCTTCTCACCGTGCCTGCTCCCCCGACTTGGCTCCGGATCCTGTCCGCCTGCGCCGGCGGGTTCACCGCGCCGGGCGCGCGGCTGTTCCAGCAGCTGGCGACCGCCTGGGTGCTCTGCCCCGGGCGGCACACCCTCACCCGGCTCTGGAGCGTCATCCCCGCGCCGGTCCGGCATCGCTACGGCGCCTACGCCCGCTGGCTGCGGGCGGGCCGCTGGTCGATGGACACGCTCGGGCGGCAACTCCTGGGCCTCCTCGTGGCCCACTGGGTTCCCCCGGGCCGCGTCACGCTGGTCCGCGATGACACGTTGATGAAGAAGAGCGGCCGCCGGATCGAGGGCGCCGGCATGTACCGGGATGCGGTCCACTCCACCCGCGCCCACGTGGTCACCGCCCGGGGCCTCAACATCGTGGTGCTGGCCCTGCGCGTGGTGGCACCCTGGGGTGGGGAACCCCTGGCCTTACCCATCCTGGTGCGGCTCCACCGCAAGGGCGGCCCGCCCCTGATCGAGTTGGCCGCGGCGATGGTGGAGCAAGTGACCGCCTGGCTGCCCGCGCGCGACTTCTGCCTGGTGGCGGACGGGGCCTATGCGCCCCTGATCGGCCGCGCGCTGCCGCGCACGATCGTCGTCTCCCGGATGCAACGGAATGCCGCCCTCTTCGAGCCGCCGCCGCCCCGCACCGGGCGGCGGGGCCGCCCGCGCCGGAAGGGGGCCCGCCTGCCGACGCCCCCGCAACTGGCGGCCGCGGTTTCGGCCTGGACCCGCGCCCCGGTGGCCTGCCGGGGCCACATCCTCGAGCGCGACAGCTGGGCGCGCCCGGTCCTCTGGTACGGCGTCTGCCCCGACCGGCTGGTCCTGTGCGTCATCGTCCGCGACCCCGACGGCCACGAGCCCGACGACTTCTTCGTGACCACGGACGGCACCGCGACCCCGGCCCGCGTGGCCGCCGCCTATGCCGACCGCTGGGCCGTCGAGGACTGCTTCCGCAACAGCAAGCAGTTCCTGGGCGCCGAAGCCCCCCAGGCCTGGGTCGGGGACGGGCCGGCGCGGGCGGTCGCGCCGGCCTGCTGGCTCTCCTCGGCCGTGTGGCACTGGTTCCTCGTCACCGAGCGCGCGCATGCCTCGTGGCCGGCCCGGCCCTGGTACCCGCGCAAGCGCACCCCGTCCTTCGCCGACGCCGTCGCGGCGCTCCGTCGCGAGACCTGGACCCTCACGATTTTCGGGGCTTCCCCGGCCGCGGAACTCCGTCGCGAAAATGCCACCACCCTCCTCGACGTGCTCGCGGAGGCCGCCTGATGCCCATCTAAAACTCGCAAACTCCACTGACAGCGACTCGTGGTGGGAGGAACCCCGTCCGGGGCCACCCGGCCAGCAGCAGCTCCCGGCTCTCCTCCAGAGAGCAGTCCACCGCCCCTCACTCCTCTGTGAAGTCCTCCTGCCAGATGGCCCGGCCGGGGTGGGGCGGGAGTAGGGCGGCCCGGTCGCTGTCCAGCAGGATGTAGCTGTTGACGGCGGCTCGGACCCGGAAGGCGAGGTTGGCCTTCAGCTGCCCAGGGATCGCCTCGGCATCGGGGCGCTGGGTGCAGCAGACGAGGTGGACCCCCACCGACCGCCCCAGCCTGGCGATCTCACAGGGCCGCCCGCTGGCCGCCTGCTGGCCGGCGCGGGCGGCCCTGTCGTCGCCCAGGTCGCGGCAGGTGAGCTCCGCCACCTCGTCCACCACCACCAGCAGCCTGGGCCAGCGGGGCGGGGCAGCTGGAGTGCCCGAGGCCGCAACCGCCCGCACCTCCTGGAGCCGCCGGTCCAGCTCCCGGCGGACCCGCTCCAGGGTCTCCGCCGCCGCCAGGAGACTTTCCGCCACCGGCAGGATGGCGTGGGGGAGGTAGCTGAAGTGGGCCAGCTCCACCCCGCCCTTGAGGTCGACGAGGGCTAGCTGGAGGTCCTCGGGTCCGTGCTCGCGGCAGAGGAAGGTCAGCGCCTGGCGCAGGAAGACGCTCTTGCCCCCGCCGGTCATGCCCCCCACCAGGAGGTGGGGACAGGAGTCCAGATCCACCCAGAGGGCGCCCCGGCGCCCCCGGCCCAGACCGATCAGGAAGCGCCCTGGAGGGCGGGGGGACCGTACCTCTCCCGGTAGGAGAGGTGGTCCGGGATCCGGTGGCGCAGCATCTCGGTCACCACCACCCCGGACTCCTCCCAGACCCTGAGCTCGCACTCGCACCTGGACTCCAGCGACTCCTGGCGCTGGAGGACATCCCGCATGGTGATGCCGGGTGGCATCCGCCAGCGCAGGGTCACGTTGCATCCCTGCCACCGGGCCCGCAGCTTCGCCCGGGGGGCGAGCAGGCGGCCCCGGGTGTCCCCCGCCACCAGCCCGCACTCCACCATCGCCCGGCGGAGCCTGGCCGCCGCGGACCAGCGGCGCCGGTGCAGGGTGACCAGCGCCGCGGCCGAGGTCATGAGCAGGGTCGCCCAGAAGCCCGCGGCCGAGCTCTAGCGGAGCTCGAGGGCGGCGATCGGGGTCGCGGCGGCGATCCAGGTGGCGGGCTACAGCTACGACCAGTTGGAAGACTGGGTCCGCACCACCCTCACCGCGGCCCTCCTCTCCGACAGCTAGCGGCGCGATCTCTGTGATGAGCCTTGCCCCGAGTTCGGGGATGGTCGCGGTCAAGCTGGCAGGGGGCCACTGCGGGGAGAGAGGTGGCGGGGTGCTATCGTCTCTGCAGTGGTGAGTTCAGAGATTGTCTTCGCCGTGGAGGAGGCCCCCGAGGGGGGCTACATCGCGCGCGCGCTCGGTGAGTCGATCGTCACTGAGGCGGACGACCTGCAGAGCCTGCGGGAGATGGTCCGGGACGCACTCATCTGCCACTTTGAGGAGGCCGAGCGGCCACGGGTGTTCCGTCTGCACCTGGTGCGCGATGAGGTGCTTGCGGTCTGAGAACGTGTTTGAAAGCCCATCATGAGCGCGTGTGGGCCCAGGGTCGGGGTCCTGGGGCGGGGGCCAGCCGCCGTGTCATGAGGCCGACCATGGCCCACTGGACCATCGCCTCCTGGTGAGGGATGGTGCGCTCGTAGTCGCGCACCAGGCGGCGGCACCGCATCATCCAGGCGAAGGTCCGCTCGACGACCCAGCGGCGGGGGAGCACCGCGAACCCGCGCTGGTCGGGGGGCTTGCGAACGACCACCACGACGATCCGCCAGGCGGCCTTCGCCACCCGGACCAGGCTCCCCGCATACCCGCCATCCGCCCAGACCAGCTGCACGCCGGGCCGCGTCCGGTGCAACGTCTTGAGCAGCCCGCGCCCGCCGTCGCGGTCCTGCACGCTGGCGGCGGTCACCATGACGACCAGCAGGAGCCCCAGGGTGTCGACCACGATGTGGCGCTTCCGCCCATTGACGCGCTTGCCCGCATCGTACCCGCGGGTGCCCGTCCCGACGGTGTCGGCCCCGCGCAACGACTGCGCGTCCACCACGCCCGCACTCGGCTCCGGCTCGCGGCCGGCGGCGGTGCGCAGCCGGGCCCGGAGCGCGGCATGGACGCGGTCGAGGCTGCCATCCTTGGTCCAGGCGGCGAAGTACCAGTACACGGTGGGCCAGGGCGGCAGGTCGCGCGGCAGCAGGCGCCAGGCGCAGCCGGTGCGGACCAGGTAGAGGATCGCATTGACGATCTCCCGCATCGGATGCTTGGGGGGCCGGCCCCCGGCGGGGCCACTCTTCGGCGGCGGGAGGAGCGGAGCGATGAGGGCCCACTGGGCGTCGGTGAGATCGGTCGGGTAGCGGCGGGCAGGACGTGGAGAAGACGACATGCCCCCCAGCATGCCCGGCCCCGGTCCGCTCGTCCAGGGGCCCGCCTCATCCTGTTCTCAAACACGTTCTGAGGCTGCCCCGGGACCTCAGCGGGCAAGAGCTGGCGGGACTGCTGCGACGCCACTACGGCTATACGGTGGTCCGCCAGTCAGGCAGCCACATGCGTCTCGACACCACCTGGAACGGCGAGCACACTTGACCATTCCGGCAGGAGGCCCGCTTCGGGTGGGCACGCTGGCAGCGATTCTTGCCGAGGTGAGCGCTCATCTGGGCAAGACCCGGCCGGAGATTGAACGAGAGCTTTTCGGCAGCCGGTGAGGGGGCCGGGACGATCTGAGCCCCAGCCGATCAGCGGATCCGGCGCCCGGCCCCCTTGGCCCGACGCTGCTCGCCGCGCTCCCGGTAGGCGAGCTCGACCACGAGCCGCTGCACCGCTTCCCTGGCCACGGCGATCTGGGGCAGGCTGGGGTCATCCACGGCCAGCGCGGTCGCCGCCAGGGTGTCCAGCCGGCGCTGGACCGAGCGGGCGTCACGCAGCAGGGCCGCAGTCCGCTTGGCGAGCGCGGCGGCAGCCGGGGCGTCGCCGGCAGGGATCACGACCGCCGGAGCGTAAGCGTTCCGGCTGGTCGTGGAGCTCCCGGAGCGGGGCGGAGCCATCCCACGAAGGGTTGAGTGCGCTCTGGGTCGATGAGGTGTATCCGCTGGGGCTCGCTGGACCCGATCAGGACCCAGGCGGAGCCCCGGTACCCGCCGCGCCAGGCGGAGGCAGGGAGCCGGGGGGCGTCCTCTTGCGGATTCTGCAAACCGTCGCTATCATCCACGCATGCCACGGGAATCCAGCCCTACGCCTAATACAGTTTTGCATGAGCCTCAAGTCGCGCAACAGCCTGAGCCCCCCCCTGACATCGAGGGGTTCGGAGTCCGACTGGGGAAGAAGCTCCGGGTGTTGCGCACCGCGCAACGGCTGACGCTGGCAGAGGCCGCGCAACGGATCGGCGTCTCGGCCAGTCAACTCAGCCGAGTGGAGCGCGGCCAGCAGCAGCTCTCCGTCGTCGAACTGATGACGTTCGCCCACCTCTACGGGTGCAGCGTCACCGACTTCTTCCTCACTGAGGAAGTCCAGCCCGTGAAGATCACCCGGCGACGGGACCGCGTCCGGTCCGTGCGGAACGTCACCGCCCAAGGAGAGGTCCTCCAGGAGCACCTGTTGAATGCCAGCAACGTGCTGATGGAACCCTCCCTTCTCCTCGTCCCGGCCGGCGCCGCCAGCGGTGGTCCGATAACCCACGAAGGAGAGGAGTTCCTCACGGTCCTGGACGGCTCGCTTCGGGTCTGGGTCCAGGAGAAGGTCGTCGATCTTGATCAGGGCGACACCATCTACTACCCCTGCACTTTCCCCCACCACTGGGCGAATCCCGACGGCCGCCCAGCGATCGTCCTTGCCGTATCCTGCCCGCCCTCCTACTAGGAACAAGTCCTGACATGTCACCAGCGATGACCCAAGGCCACGACCAGCACCCCACCGACCCTGCCGCCCTCGCGAGGTCGGTCTTCACGTGGATCGGCGACAGCGAACAGCTGGTTGACGCCGAGTGCGTGAATCTCTACGCGGGAACGAACATCCAGAGCCCTGCCGTGCGACGGGCCATGGCTACCACGATGAACAGCCGCCCCAGCCTCGGGCCCCCAGGCGACAAGTACGAGACCGGTCTCGTCTACAGCGACCGTATCGAGGTCGCGGCCATGGACCTCCTGGGTCGAGCCTTTCACGCCCGCTTCGTCGAGCCTCGTACGTTGAGCGGGTCGATGGCGAACCTAGTCGCCTACATGGCGACCACCAGACCCGGTGACGACATCTTCGCCATGCCGCTCGAGGTGGGCGCGCATGCCACCCACCACGCCGAGGGCGCAGCTGGCCTCTTCGGGCTGCACGTCCATTCGATCCCCTGTCAGCCGGGGACGCACCTGATCGACTGGGGAGCGTTTGCGGTCGAGCTGGAGCGCGTCCGGCCCCGCCTCGTCGTGATGGGCACCAGCCTACCGCTCCTGCCCTACAAGCTGGAGCGGGTCGCAGCACTCGCCCACGGGGTCGGAGCCCGGCTGATGTATGACGGCGCCCATGTCGCCGGTCTCATCGTCGGCGGCTGTTTTCAGCAGCCGCTTGACGAGGGAGCCGATCTCCTCACCACCTCGACCTACAAGTCCTTCGGCGGTCCTGCTGGCGGGCTGGTCGCGACCAACGACGAAGAGCTGGCCGCTCGAGTCCGCCAAGTGGTCTACCCAGGGCTCACGGCCAACTTCGACATGGGCCGCCTCGCCGGCACCGCCATCGCCGCGGTGGAGCAGCTCCAATTCGGCTCCACCTATGCCCGCCAGTGCATCGCGAACGCCAGCGCCCTGGCAACCGACCTTGCCCTCTGCGGGCTCCCCGTCTGGAACCCCGATGGAGAGTCTGGCGGCCGGGCCACTCACTCCCATCTGGTGGCAATCGATGCCCGTCCCTTCGGTGGCGGGACCAAGGCGGCTCGAGTGGCCGAGCGTAGCAACGTTCTATTCAGTGGCATCCCTCTCCCGGTGGAGACCTCTGTCGACGCACAACCCTACGGGGGGATTCGGCTCGGCGTGCAGGAGTTGACCCGCTGGGGCATGACGGAGCCGGACATGGGACCAGTCGCCGACCTGGTCACCAACGCCCTAACCCAGCCCAGCCACGCCGACCAGTGGCGGCGGCAGGTGCTGGATCTCCGCCGCCGCTTCCGCACCGTGCACTTCCAGCTGGACGTCGCCACCTCGGTCCCGGATTACAAGCCAGCCTGATCACCCAGTCCCCCGCGGCTCACCGCCCAGGGGAGAGAGGACCTGCGACCGCACACGGCACAGAACGGCCGGGACGCCCGGCGCCATTGCCCACAGAGCAGTTGGGGGGAGACCACTGCAGCCCAGAGCCCTGCAACACGGTGACAAGCATCTGTGAAGACCGCGCCTGCAACACCGCATGTCGGCGATGACCAGCCCATGCCAAGCGATGGGTGCCACTCAAGGGGAGGCCATGGCGAAACGCATTGCTCAACACTCCGGCGACCAAGGCTTATCGAAGCGACTCGGATTCTGGCAACTCTACTTGATAGCAGCCGGAGGCACGATCGGGTCCGGCTGGCTCTTCGCAGTTCTTCTCTCTGACTCCCTGGCGGGGCCCGCGGTCATCGTCTCGTGGCTCATCGGCGGGGTCCTCGTGGCCGCCGTCGCCCTCACGTACGCGGAAACGGTGGGAATGATCCCCCGCAGCGGAGCCATAGCCCGGTTCCCGCAACTGACTCACGGGGGATACGTGGGACTCCTCATGGGGTGGGCATATCTCCTGGCAGTGGCTGCAGTGCCTCCCATAGAGGCCGAGGCCGTCGTGACCTACGCATCCAGTTACATGAAGGGCCTGGTTGCGGTTCAGCAAGGAGTCACCGTGCTGGCCTGGCCGGTCGGCATCATCCTGGCATTCGTCCTGATGGTCGTCTTCTTCCTCATCAATCTCTTTGGCGTGCAGTTCCTCGGCCGATTCAATGTGCCCGTGTCCATCTGGAAGATCGTCGTTCCCACCCTCACCTTCCTCCTGATCTTCACACTCTCGTTTCATGCCGCCAACTTCGTCGCCTATGGCGGCTTTGCGCCACTCGGGGTCAAGCCCATCTTCGTGGCCGTCGCCATCGGGGGAATCGTCTTCGCCTATGGCGGCTTCCGCAAGGCCTTTGACTTTGCGGGTGAGGCTCGCAATCCACAGCGCGACGTGCCTTTGGCCAGCCTGTTGGCGGTCGCCACGCTCATTGCCCTGTACGTCCTGCTTCAGATCGCCTTTACCGGGGCCATCGAGTGGTCAAAGGCCGGCATCAAGCTCGGCGACTGGGCCGGTCTCACCTCGGGAAGCTTTGCAGGTGCCCCCTTCTATGACGTGCTCAAGGCATCAGGCGTCGGCTTCCTCGGCGCCTTTGGCACGGTTCTTCTGATCGACGCGTTCATTTCGCCGGCCGGGAGTGGCTACGTCTTCCTGGGATCGGCCACCCGCAGCCTGTACGGACTCTCGGTGAACGGTTATGTGTCGCGCGGCGGGCAGGCGTTGTCACGTCGGTTCCGCATTCCCTGGATCGCCCTCGTGGCGAGCACTGTCCTGGGCATGATGTTCCTGGCGCCGGTGCCCAGTTGGTACCTCTTGGTGGGGTTCGTTACCGCGGCAACAGTCGTCACGTACATATGGGGAGGCCTGGGCGTTCAGATCCTCCGGAGGACGGCGGGCGACCTGCACCGGCCGTTCCGGCTCTGGCGCGCCGGTGTCATGGGTCCGATTGCATTTCTGGCGGCGGTCATCATCCTGTATTGGACGACCTTTGCCGTCCTGATCAATGTCGTTGCCGCCGTATTTGTGGTCCTGCCCGCATTGGCATGGTTCTACGGCCCCCGTCAGGGGTGGTTGGAGAAGAGAGCCGGCGCCCTTCTCGGGGGTGCGTTCCTGGTGGCATGGATCGGGACGCAATACTTTGGCGGGTGGGTGCTGACCGCCGTCGGCACCCCGCTGGGCGCACACCCAACCTTCCTGCTCTACTACGCTCTGGAGCTCTGTGAAGTCGTCGGCTTTACCGCCGCAATGTGGGCGCTGAGCAACCGGGAGGGACGGCAGGCGGTGGCCGCGGCGTGGTGGTTCATCTTCCTGGTGTTTGCGTCGCTGCTGCTCTCCTACTATGGCGGGTACGGTCCCTTGGCAAGCCCGCTGGTGCCGTTCCCATGGGACAGCGTGGCGGTCCTACCCATCGGGCTGGTCGCCTATTACTGGGGCCTGGCCAGCGGTTACACGACTGCTGAGATCAAGGCCATCACGGACAGCGGAGCGGCCGTGGTCGCGGGGGAAGGGGATGCGGCGGTGTGATCGGACCCCGAGGTGCGGGGAGGCGACTCGAGGATGACACCCGGTAGTGGTTGCCGCCGGCAGTGGATGGCCCCCCGATAGCCACTCCAGACGGGTGCTGGCGACCACGTCCGACGACGCGGCTCGGAGCAGTGGCGCCACGCCCGTCTCTCGGGGGGTCAGCGGCGACGATTGCGAGGCAGGTCACGCCCGGGCGACGGGGTGGGGATGTCGGGCCGACACCCCTCTTCTGCGCTCGCCTGGGGCTCGTCAGCAGCTGGCAGGAGGCCATACCATTCCCGATCGACGTCGCCTTGGACGGCCTCCACATCCCGGCGTCTCGGCACAGCGGCGGGGACGGAGGCTTGACCGAAGTGTTCCGCGCACGCGCCCTTTGCCACATGGATGCTGCCCGGTGCCAGAGCGGTGGCTCGGGGACGCGCAGGCTGCCTGCCACGATTGCGGACCGACCTCCAGTCTGGGACGGCTCTGCCCGGGGGGCCGTGGCCCTACGGGTGGGCCACTCCGGCTTGCCCCGCCGCGCGGTGGGGACCCGCGTCGCCGCCCTGGCGCGTGGGGCCCGGTGTCCGAGGTCGGCGGCACCGCCGGGGGACTCCAGGAGCGGCTCGGTCGACCGCGCGGGCTGCCGTTCGCCGGCAGTGGGTCGTCTCGGGGTGATGGAAGCGATCGCCGGCTGCGGCGGCTGCCCGGCCACCGAGTCGTGGCCAGACGCCACACGGGAAGGCTCCGCCAGCAGTCCATCATCTCCGGCCGCCCTGAAGTCAGACTGGGCCTGAGGCCGGAGATGATGGACGCGCCGCCGGGGTGATGTTCGCTCGGATGAGAGGCGGCGTCCTGGGCAGCCCGACGGTCAAGGGCTGGCTCGCACTGGCGGTCGTGTATGTAACCTGGGGCTCGACTTTCACCGCCATCCAGGTGGCGGTGAGGGCTATGCCGCCTCTGCTCATGGCGGGAAGTCGCTTCCTCCTCGCCGGGCTGGTCCTGTACGCCGTCGCGGGACGCACCGACAAGCTGCGGTGGCGACTCCCCGCTCCAGCTGAGGCTTACCGCGCGGGGATCGTTGGATTGTTCCTCGTGCTCGGCGGCAGCGGCCTCATCACCTGGGCCGAACTGCGCGTGCCCTCTGGTATCGCCGCTCTCCTCATCGCGACGGTTCCCCTCTGGGTCGCCGTGGTGGGGCTTCTCTGGGGACGGGCCCCGTCGCCTGGCGGGCTGGGATGGATGGGCATCCTCCTGGGACTCGCCGGCGTGGCCGTCCTGGTCGGCCCCACAGCCGGGGGACAGCTGTCGCCCGCATCCACCGTGGGCCTGCTTGCCGCCGCGGTGCTGTGGGCCGTCGGGTCGCTGTACTCGAGCCGGGCACCCCTGCCCTCCAGGGTCTTCGTCGCCGCGGCCATCGAGATGGTTGTCGGCGGCGTGGGACTCCTCCTCGCCGGGATGGCGACGATGGAGACACGCCACATCCAATGGCACCACATCGTGGGCGGACCACTGGACGCGTATGCGTGGCTGGTGGTGGTGGGGTCGCTGCTGGGGTACACCTGCTACGTCTACGCCCTTGAAGTGCTGCCCGCCAGCACCGTCGCCACATATGCCTACGTCAATCCTGTCATGACGCTCATCCTCGGACTCGTCATCCTCAACCAGCGCCTGACCCCGGGCAGCACCCTCGCCGCCGGGTTGATCACCTTGGGGGTGGCGCTCATCGTCAGCGGCCCTCAACTCACGAGGTGGAGGCGGTGCTGTTCTCGCTGACCCGCGTAGGTGCGTGGCGTCCACTGGGCAACTGCCACTCCCAGCCCAGCAGACGCTGCCAGCTGCGTGGTGGCGACAGAGACCGCACACCACTGGACGATGCGGTCGCTCCCTCAGCCGCCAGGGAGCCGTCCGCGGTCCGCGCAATCAACGGTCAGGCCTTCATCAACCTGGGTACGCTGACCGAGTGCAGAGTGATGGTCCGTCTCGCCGATAGGATTCAATACGGCGTCGCTCTCACAGGACGGCCCTGCCCCGCCTTCGGTTCCTCCAAGATCCTGGCGCTGCAGCCACCGGGACCGACTGTGCCGGAGGCCAATCCGCCCGTCGTCTCCCGGTCGCTCACCCTCAGGAGGACAGATATCCCATGACGTCGAGTCCCAACGCTCAGCTCTCCGAAGCCGAATGGCTCGCCAGAGCCCGGCACTACATCCTCAGCACGCGAATGGACGCGCGTAGCGCCCACGGACCAGTCCTGGTACGCGGCGAAGGCAGCGTCGTCTGGGATACCGAGGGTCGCCAGTACCTGGACTTCAACTCCGGACAGATGTGCGCAGCCCTGGGGCATCAGCCTCATCGAGTTGTGGAGGCCATCCGGCAGGCCTGTGACACCTTGATCCACGCCAGCAGCAGCATCCTGAACGTCTACGAAATCTCACTGGCGGAGCGGCTCGCCGCGTTGACTCCGTATGGCCTGACCCGCTCCCTCTTCCTGGAGTCGGGCGCCGACGCCAACGAGGCGGCGGTCCAGCTAGCGAAGGTCCACACCGGTCGCACCCACGTTGCCAGTCCCCACGTGAGTTTCCACGGGCTCTCCGACAGCACCAGAGCCTTGACCTTCGGCGTCCGCGACTGGCACCGTGGCTACGGGCCGTACGCGTACGGCAACCACGCCATCATGGCGCCGTACTGCTATCGCTGCCCGATACGGCGGAGCTTCCCCGAGTGCCAGCTGGTATGCCTCGATGCAACCTTCGAACTGTTGGACGCCGAACTCGACAGCCCTCTTGCTGCGGTCATTACGGAACCACTGTTCAGCGCGGGTGGCGTTATCGAACCTCCGGAGGGCTGGCTTGTCGCCCTCAAGCGCAAGTGCGAGGAACGTGGTGCGCTTCTGATCCTCGATGAGGCGCAGACCGGTCTGGGCAAACTCGGGACCATGTGGGCCTGTGAGCCTGCCCAGGTCATCCCGGATATCCTCACCATCTCCAAGCACTTCGGCGGCGGAGTATCGATCAGCGCGGTGGTCACGACGGACGAGATTGCCGATCGCGCGCAGGCGGCTGGATTCGTCCACGGTCACTCGCACACCTCCGACCCCCTGGCATGTGCGGCGGCGGAGGCAAGCCTTGAGACGATCGTCGAGGAGGATCTGCCAGGGCGGGCGGTGTCCTTGGGGGCCGAATGGCGCGGGCGGCTCGAGTCGCTCGCGCGACAGCACCCGGTCATCGGCGACATCCGCGGCCGGGGTCTGATACAGGGAGTGGAACTCGTAAGGGATCGGACGACGCGCGAACCCGCGGACGGGCTGGGTTGGGAGGTTGAGCGCTTCTGCCGGCAGGAGGGGCTGCTGTTCAGTGTGCGGCGGGCAGGCACGGTCTTGCGGTTCGTGCCGCCGTGGACGACGACAACGCAGCAGTTCGAGCGAGCAGCATTCATCCTCGATGCGGGCTTGCGGGCGTCAGCCCCCGGTCCGTCGACGGTCGGCGAGTAGTTGCTCGTATGGGCTTCCAGCGCAACCGTCGGATCGTCGGCAGGCGCCAGCCCCGTCCCACAGGACTGGGGTGCATAGGGGGCCGGGACCGTCCATGGCCCACGCGGCGGTGCCCAGGCGCTTCCGGGAGTGGAAGACAGCGGATGTGCGCCGCCCGCGCCGGGTGGCGGATCGGACCGCGGACGACGAGCGGTAGGGGAGCGAGTGGAGGTGGCGGACTAGATGGCGTGCGCATGGGAGGCCCCGTTAGGATGCGACACGGCCGCTCACGGTCCCACGCCAACCGGTTGCTGCGCGCGGGGCCCGAGAAGCCCGCGGGCGGCCAGCGGTGGCGATCGCGGACGGCGGGATCATAGCCCGACCTCAGCCCGGCAGCGTGTCTCCGCAGCATCCGTTCTTGCAGCCTCGGCATGGCTGCCCCGCGATCGGCGGCGCGGTGGCGACCCGTGACGACCGCGGCCACCGCAGTCGCCACCGCGCCCGGTCACGGGCGCGGTGGTCTCACCCGGCCCCGCGACCTCACCGCCGGGTCGTCATGCGGGCCCACAGTTGGATCACTCGTCCCTGCCGTCTCCCGGTGCGCTGGGGGAGGCCCGAAGGCTGCCCCGTCGGCCCCGGGCGGTGCCCACACGCCCAGCGGCTCTTCACGGTTTCCGGAGACTCTCTGGATGAACGGTGTCGCGGTGTGGGACCGTGGGGTGGTCGGCGCGTGGCCTGCAGCGGCCTGACGGCCCCATCGCTGGCCTGCCGCTCCGGTGGTCGCGTCGCGGGCCAGCTCCTCCAGCAGGCGGAGCCCCTCGGGCCATGGCCCGAACCCCGCCTCGGCGTTGATGTGCCGCGCGTCTCCGGCGTCGAAGAACCGCGCGCCCCACGCGTCCGCGAGCACGCGCACCCGGTCGTAAGTCATCCACGGGTCGCTGCGACTCCCGACCACCAGCGTCGAAAACGGAAGCCTCGCACGGGGGATGGGGCCAAACTCATGTAGCGCCGGCTCGTCGGTCGTGTCGACATCGGGTGGAGCCACCAGCAGGGCCGCCCGCACTGGATGCTGGCCAACTGCCGCCCAGTGCGCCACCGTGATGCAGCCCAGGCTGTGCGCGGCCAGCACGGGGGGCTCCGTGCACCGCCTGATGGCCTCGTCCAGGCGCGCGACCCAATGGTCACGAGCCGGCCGCTGCCAATCGGCCTGCTCCACCCGTACGCAATCAGGTAGCGCCCGCTCCCAGAGGGACTGCCAGTGTTCGGGGCCCGAGTTGAGCCAGCCGGGAATGATCAGCGTGGTCATCAACGCGCCCCTCTCACATCGCGGCTCCTTCGTAGCTCCGTTTCGGTCTTGTGACTGGGGCTCCGGCTGGGGACAGTCGCGACGGGGCTGAGCTCGGGGCGGGGTCTGGGCAACGGCCCAAGTCCGGCCCAGTGCCCCCAGGACAGCTGCGCCGGCGACACGTCGTGCACGAGGGCGGCAGCGACCACGGGCACCTTGCTCATGTCGGGATCCGGTCCCGGTACACGATATCGCCTCTGCCTCTCGCCTTCAAGCGTTCGTCCTCGATGTGTTGTCCTCGATGGTGGCACAGGTCATCTGGTCGTGGTCCCGGGTGCGCGTGCGCTCATCCCATGCTTCGCCAGTTCGGCGTCGAACGCCGCCGCCATCCCCCGCCACCGGCTCGTGCCGGGTCCCCCGTGGGCGCGGTTCGGGGGCGGCGTCGAGCTCCGGCAGCACCACCCCGCGTTCGCGGAGCCGGTCCCGGACCGCGCGCGTGCCCCGGAAGACGAGGAGTTTGACCGCCCCCTCGCTCTTGCCCAGGACCTGCCCGATCTGGGCGTTCTTCAGGTCCTCCTGGTACTTCAGGGTCATGGCCGTCCGCTGCTGCTCCGGCAGGGTCGCGATCGCCCCCCAGACCTCGCCCAGGAGGTCGCGGGCCACGACCTGGTCGGCCACCGCGGCGCCGTGGTCCGGCAGCTCC
>JAKABB010000188.1 GCA_021802045.1 bacterium | reverse complement strand
TCGATCCGTCGCGGAGATGCCCCCGCCCGGCGCTCAATCGCGCCGGAGGCGGGGGCTTTTCTTGTGTCGTAGGATCCCCGGTCGCGACACGCGGCCCAGTTCTCGGAAGGAGTCTCTATGCCCATCACCGATCCGATCTTGCGCGTCCCCGCCGTTTCCGCACAAACGCGCCAGCAGATCTGGGACGCTTGGTGTCGCACCCACCGCATTACCGCCGTAGCGGAAGCGGTGGGTCTTGATGTCGATAGTTGCCGGCGTGTCGTGCTGGCCTATGAATCCGCAGGGCGCTCGGGTCTCCGCACTCGAACGGGTCCCGACACCCGTATCGGACGGCAATTCGGGGACGGCCGCGGCCGCTTTTGGGGCCCCGGCATTCCCGGCGTGGCGGAGGATACCTACGACGGCGAAAGCGGTCCGGATTCGTAAGCGTGTCCCTCCCCATGGCGATGCCCCCGCCCGCCGCTTCGCGGCGGAGGCGGGGGCTTTTCCGTGCCTGTCTAAGGAGGTGCGGCCGTGCTCGTGCATGTGGTCATTGCGTGGCAGGACGTGCTGGATGACGAACCAGCGCCCCGTCTATGGCATGAAGCCTTTCCCGCTACCACGCCCGTGTCGGATGTCTACCGAGCGTTCCTCGGCGGTGACGAGCAGGTGGCAGACAGCGAAGCGACCGACGGTTCCTGGTCGCTCGTGCGCCTGGCCGAGTATGCCCGCACGGAAACCCAGGTGGCCGAGCTGGTGCTGCTGACGGAGGCGCCCACCGCATTTGTCTTCGATCCCGAGGATTTGGTGCAGGGGCGCTACGGTCCGAGGGGACCGCTCGAACCGACGCTGGCGGACGTGATTCGGTTCCGTCGCCATCCCGTGGAAGGAGCCCGCTCATGACGCCCGGATCGCTCATCACGCTGTTCCACCGCGCTCGCCGCCGAGGCGAGTGGGTTGACCAGATCTGCCTCTTTCGGGCGCTGACCCGACACGGGCCGGACCAGCTCGCGCGTTTGCGGCATTCGGCGGGCCTCACGCCCCGCGAGTTCGCGACCCTGGCGGCCGTGGCCGCCGAGCCCAGCTACGGCTTCTTCGCCCGCACGCTGACGTTGGCCCATTACCGCACAGCGCTCGCCGCCCGGGAATTGCTGGCCCACGATGCGGTGCGGAGCCAGCCCCGCTGGTGGATTGGGCAGGCTCGCGTGATGGCATGGACCCCGCGCCAGCTGGCGTGGGCGATGCGACATCCGGCCGCCGTCGACGCGCAGGTGCAGGCCGCGCATCAAGCCCGCCGGCAGCTGGACTGCGAGGTGGCACGCTTTAATCACCGCCACGGCCGCGTAACGGGACCGGTCGGGCTCGTGCCGGGTCCCTGGACCGAGAAAGGAGTGTCCTGATGGCGATCAATGTGCAGAAGCTGAGCCAGATCCTGGCCAGCCTGTACCCCGAAGCCAGCTGGACCCCGGATGGCCTCCAGTGGAACGGCGTCACCATCCCGCCGTCCCAGTTGCGCCTGTTCTGGGACGACACCGGGTCGGTCGAGGGCGTCGCGGACGCGATCCGCCAGGACCAGGCGCCGCTCTCGGACGCGGAGCGTGCGCAGCTCTGGCCGCATATCATCGCGGGCGATGATCCCCTCGTGGACGACGCCTTGGTCCGGCCCTTTGTCATCCCGGGGTTTCCCGCGTTGGCGAAAGTCGTGCTGACGGTGGAGTCAGATCGGCACTGGACCATCCTGCCGGCGCGGCGCGTACCCGCCGGTGTCGATCCCGCCGATCTCTGGCGGGAGGCGGAGGCGCGGGCCGCCGCGGCGGTTCCGTTGCCCACCGAGATGATCGAGCTGCCGACCGGGGCCGTGGCCGTCATCTGGGAAGACGCCGCGGCCGCCGACTTTGCCTGGGCCTTCGCCCAGCGCTTGGACCACGCGGTGGTGGCGGTCCCGACGAGCGTCTTCGGGGCGGTGGTCCTCGATCCGACGCTGATCGACATCAGTCTGGCGTTCCAGTGGGTGCAAGACATTTACGACCGCCACCGCACGGAAGTCCCGGCCGCGCATCCCGTGGCGCCGATGCCGCTCTACGTCGTGCAGGGCGGGCCGCCCCCTTTCCCGTTCGCGGACCTGGATCCCCCCGCGTAGCCCGTCTGCCCGCTCACGTCCAGGGCCGGCCTGACGGCCTGCGGACGGGGCCCGCCCCTGGACGCGCGGGCCGAGCCGGGCTCATGGAGTAGACGGTTTCCCCATCCATCGGGCGTTTCCCGGTCCCGATACCAGAAAGCGAGAGGATTCCCATGAACGCGGACCCTCAGAAGTTCCTCCAGGCATTCTCGGGTGCCCTTCAGGCGCAGGGCGTCAGGGCGACTCCGACCCCGGAGGGAGATATCGACTGTCCGAGCCCCGACGGGACCCTGCGCGTCCACGTGGAGCGGTTCTTCGACCGGTTTCAGGCCGGGACGCCGCTGGAGCGGCTGGCCGGCGAGGTGGTCGCGCAGCTTCGGATGATCGAGTCGCTGCAGCATCCCGCCGATCCGACGGCACTGCACGCCGCGCTGCGCGTGCGGCTCACCGCCCAGGACCCGGACCGCTTGGTGACGCGGGCGGAGCTCGGGCCGATTCGCGAAGCGCTCGTGCTGGACCTGCCCCACCAGTACGCCTTCATTACCCCGGCCTCCCTGGAGCGTCTCCAGATCGAGGCGCCGGCCGCCTGGGTGCTGGCGGACCAGCAGTCCGTGGATCACCGGCGTGACCCCGACCGGGTGCTGGACCTGGCCGACGGGATCCAGGCCCTCTGCTGGGCGGGTACCGATGCCGCCGACCAGGCGTGGCAAGCCGTCCGCACGGCCGATCAGGGAACCCTGGCGGTTCCATCCGCGGAGTGCGCCATGGCCGTCGTGGGCACCCGCGACCTCGAGGTGGTCGGCCCCGTCGGCGTGTTTGCGAGCACGTACGCCTTCGACCCCGGCGAGCATGCCCTCACGCCCCAGCTGCTGCTG